>JAHDDD010000098.1 GCA_020629535.1 Saprospiraceae bacterium | reverse complement strand
ATCAAAGGTGAGACTTACATCAACCTCTGTTGCATTGATCATTGTCAAAATGGTGCTATCACATCCCGCAGCTGTTGTAAGCAAACTCACATAATTAAAGTCAAGATCACTCACCGGCAATGTATTACCATCTGGGAACGTCACAAGATCATCGAGACAAGCTTCCATACTCTCAACTAAATCATAGTTTGGCAACACAGAAACTGTAGTCTCCACCATAAAATCACAGCCATTCCCATCGATCATCGTGCTTGATTGAATTATATCATCTTGAATATCTTCAAGCATTGTCCCATCAGGAAAAACTACATTATCGCCCATACAAACTTCTACCAGTTCCTCTTTGGTTTCCATGGTGGCAAAAACATCAAGAAATACAGTCACCAAACTATCACAACCAATGGAAGACACCAGCATGTACTCGAAAGTGTAAGTTCCCGGGACATCTCCTGTAAATGATTGTCCATCTTGAAGTATGATGGTTTCTCCCTCACACACATTCAAGTTTAACTCTCCAAATGAATTGGGCAACATTCGTACAGTGGTCGTCACCAAACTATCACAACCATTGACAGCCATGAGTGTACTGATATATTCTAAATCTGATTGGACATTTTCTTCAACAGAACCATCGGGAAATGTATAATTATCTCCTTGACAAACTGAAGTCAATTCTGTTCCCACAGCATTCATTAAAACCATAAGATTCGTAACGATCAGGCTATCGCAATTTTGTGTAGTTTGAAATGTAGAAACATGACTTTGGTCTTGCTGAATATCTGTTATACTAGAACCATCTGGAAATGTATATGATGATCCAAGACACACATCAAAGCTTTCAACTTCATTGTATGTAGATGCAACAAACACATTGGTTACTATCGTGCTGTCGCAATTTTGTGAACCTACAAAAGAACTGCTCTGACTAAAGTTTTGAGTAATATTCTCCTCGGTACTTCCATCTGGAAAAATCAATGATCCGCCAGAACAAACTGTTACACTTTGATTTAAAACAGTGGCATCATTGACTGTCACATTGCTACTAATGATACTATCGCAACTATTCACACTAAGCAAAAAGGAAACATGTTGAAAATCAAAATCAACATTATTATATACTGATCCATCAGGCATGGTCAATGACCCACCTTCGCATACCGTTAACTGCTCTGCATAATTGTAACTCTGATTTATAGAGATGTTGGTCATCACGGTCGAATCACATCCCAATACATCCTGATATACATTTTCAACAGTACCTGCTGAGTTGTATGCTTGTCCATTGATTACAATTACTTCTCCAGGACAAATCCGAACTTGCTCTTGGGTAAATTGTGGATTACAATTTGGAATATTTAAACATTGACAATTTGCAGCGTCAAAGCTATCACTCGTGATAGGATTATTATCATCACAGGTCGGCGCCATATTCACAATCACACAATTTGCGGCATCGTAACTATCAGTGGTCAAAGGACAACCATCATCAACATCTTGAGATATCAATGCATCATTCACCATATATTGACATGTACAGTTCGCACTATCCAAAATATCATCAGTATAATCACAAGCATCATTGCACACCAGATTACAAGCACCTTCTTCTATATTATGCAAAGTATTTATCGTTGGATTTGAAATTTCGGTAATTGTACCAGAAGGCCAACGTATGATCATATTGTCTATCGCTTCATAATTATCCAGTCCGAAATTGATCGTCAAAGAATTCATTATACCATAACCTTCACCGGATCGTACTTCGCGTACCTGCACGCCCCAAGGACCATGCAACTCAATTCGCGCTCCAATACCATTGATGTTTGAAGCAGTACCTTTCAAATTTACTCTAATCCAGTTTTTAGAATTCTCATTGTTTAAAAACAAAATATCGTATGGCTGATATTGATTCACATAATTCCACGAAGAAGCATAACCTGTAATCAAATCAAGTGATCCATTGTTGTCTAAATCTCCTATTCCGAATGTTTGCATGGCTCGTCCTGCAGGAAAATCAAATGCTTCTGTTACACTTGTGAATGTTCCATCCTGATTGTTATGGTATAATAATACGTCACCACTTCCACTCGTAATCAATGCGTCCAAAAAGCAATCATTGTCAAAATCAAAAAATTTGGCTTGCACACCCAAACGACCGGATGTAAACCAATAATCGAATCCTTCTAACATTCCACTTTGATTCGTTACATCTGTAAATTGACCAGTGCCATCATTCAAATACAGTCCATTCATTTTGTCGTGGTTGATCACCAATGCATCGAGGTCACCATCATTATCAATGTCTCCAAAATCAGCACACCATGATTGAGCCAATGGCCTCAATCCAATCTGCTCTGCAACATCCGAAAAATTGTTTGATCCGTCATTCTCCCACATTTGATTGATCCGTCGACCATCCATCGGATCGTTGACAGTTAATCTGCATTTTGACAAATACATATCGAGATCACCATCGTTATCATAATCAGTCCAAATGGATGCATAGTTACCTGAATTATCAGATGGTATTGTGGATGTGGCCTCGATCAAATCATAATCGAGAATCAATTGACCGGTGCCATCATTTCGAAATGGACGAGATAAACCATCATCATGAGGCGCGAACACATCAATGTGTCCATCATTATTTATGTCTGCAAAATTTGAACTTTGTAAAAATATGCTTGATTCTGGAATCTCAAATGTATCGAAACTTCCATCACCATTTGACTGGGCTATCAACAGACCATCATAGGTTCCACCCATCAATACATCATTAAAACCGTCTCGGTTAATATCAGCCACACACATTCCCCATTGACTCCCGAATCGGCTGATGCCTGTGAGGATCGATTGAAAGGTGCCATCTGTTTGCTGATACTCCACAACCAATTCTTTCGTTTGGTGAAGTCGCACGATGTCATCGAGCCCATCATTGTTCATATCAACCACCGAAATGGGTGCTCCACTTTGGACAAACTGAAATTCCAACTTATCTGATCTGTTGGTAAAGCTTATCTGTGCAAGAGCTTGGTGGAAGAGGAAGATTGTACAAATGAATGAGATTAGATTTTTCATCCTAATGTTAGCTTTCAATGACCGACAAGATAATATATTTAGCCTTAGTTCATTGATTTAAAGACGAATAAAGCGGACTATTTGCTGCCTTAGAGACTTCCCATTGATTGGCATCTCCAATGGCAACCAAAGAAACTCTCCGCATAAAACATAAAAAAATCTTGGTTCATCTTCTCTCTCACCAAAAACCAAAGCCCTATCTTACTTAGCCAACACCACAAAGAACAATTCATGCAAAAGTTAGCATTCTTCCTTTTCGCATTTTTCAGCATTTGCATCAGCCTCTACCCTGCTGCCTATTTTATATCTGATAACATCCCTTTTCTTTCAACAAAAAGTGCAGAATTGCTGGCATCTAATATTTGGAATGTCATGTTCAAACTACACATCACTTTTGGTGGCATCGCACTCATCACCGGCTGGTCTCAATTTTGGAAAAGCTTTCGTACTAAAAGATTAAACACACATCGACTTTTAGGAAAAATCTACCTAATCTCTGTCTTGGTGAGTGGAATAGCAGCCATCTACATCTCCTCCTTTGCAACTGGTGGTTTGGTAAGCAGTGCTGGATTTTTTTCACTTGGATGTATATGGTTGACAACAAGTTTTCTGGCTTGGAAAGAAATCAAAAAAGGTAATGTCAAAACACATCAAAAGTGGATGATTTTCAGCTACGCTGCGTGTTTTGCTGCAGTAACGCTTCGCTTGTATTTGCCAATACTTGCTTCTTTCATGCCGTTCATCGATGCTTATAAAATCATTGCATGGCTTTGCTGGGTCCCAAATATTTTTGTTGCTTTTTTGATTAACAGAAAACTTGCCATTACCTAATCATTCAACAAAACCTCTAACACCTTCCCAACAGCCCCACTCCTTGATTCCGTATTCCATACGGCAGAAAGAGTTGTCCTTTGTGCAATGCTATGCAACTCAATAAATTTGAGCTTCATATCATTGCCAAGTTGCATACTGCTAGGCACAATGGATAAACCAAATTTGTTTTCAACCAACCTAAAAACAGTATTGGCATGAGCACTGAAATGTGAAATTTCAGGCGAATAACAAGCATCTTCAAAGATGCTCATAACGGTATCATAATATACGTTGCTATAAGATTTTTCAAATAAAATAAATGATTCGTCCTTCACTTGACTGAGATCCTCAAAATTCTTTTGACTCAATTTGTGCGACTTTGGAAGAACAAGAGAAAATGTATCCTCAAAAATGTCTTGCTTTTTGAGAGGATGAGGAACTCGCTCCAGCCTGACAAAACCCAGATCCAATTTTTGCTCAAGCAAAAATTGGATCTGCTGTTTGTTTTCCAACTCTTCCAAAGCGAACCTGAGTGAAGGCAAACTCTCTCTGCAACGATTCAACAATGCTGGTACAACATTTTGCATGGCTGAGCCGACATAACCCAACTTCAAAGTTCCTGCATTTCCTGTGTCTATCAGAGCGGCGTGCTCAAAAGTAGCGTTGAGATTTCTGAAAATCAATTCTATCTCTTCAACCAAAAAAGCCCCAGATGCTGTCAACTTAACTCGCTTGTTGTTCCGTTCAAAGAGATCATAACCCAACATTTCTTCCAATTGATGAATTTGTCTCGACAGTCCTGGTTGTGAAATATGTAAGGTTTCAGCCGCTTTCCTGAAATGCAATTCCTTGGCCACTGCCAAGAAATATCTCAAATGTCTTAATTCTATTTGATTACTAATAGTTATCAATACTTGTCATATTTAATATTGGAAGTTATCATAATTTGATGGAAATTTCAAGAAAATAATAACTGTGTTTAATTTCGGAACAGACAGGCTCACAGCTAGCAACACTTTGGATATCGTTCGCAAAAACCTCGAAACAAGGATTGCCCCAGAGCAAAAACAAAAGATCATCCATTCACATCATGAAGTCCTTAAAATTGTAGAGAAAGGTGAACCTGTTTACGGAATCAATACAGGATTCGGTCCTCTCTGCAATACCATCATTGACAAAAAGGATACAACCGAACTTCAAAAGAAATTGATATTGAGTCACAGCGTTGGCGTTGGCGATCCTATTTCTGAAGAGCTCTCCAAACTCATGTTGGTTTTGAAAGTGCATGCACTTTGCCAAGGTTATTCAGGCATCGATTTCAAAATCATTGAAAGAATACTTTGGCACATTGACAATGACATCATCCCTGTCGTTCCATCTCAAGGCTCTGTTGGAGCGTCAGGTGATCTCGCCCCTTTGGCACATTTATTTTTATCACTTTTAGGGGAAGGCTATGTTTTTGTTAATGGTCAAATTGAGCCAACAAATGCCACATTAATCAAACACAATCTCAAACCACTCAACTTAAGTCCAAAGGCAGGTCTTGCTTTAATCAATGGAACACAATTCATTGCAGCACACGCAGTTTTGTTGGTTGAAAAACTGAAAAATTGCTTGGATCATGCTGACCTGTTTGCAGCTATGATGATTGAAGGCCTGCAAGGATCAATGATGCCATTCCATCCTGACCTTCACAAATTGCGTCCTTTCGGAGGCAACCAATACGTTGCTGATCGAATCTATCAATGGTTACAAGATTCTGAGATTATGAAATCCCATGAAAATTGCGACAAAGTACAAGATCCATATTCATTGAGATGTGTTCCGCAAGTGCATGGGGCCTCGAGAAATGCTTGGCTTCATTTAAAAGAAAGTGTCGAAACGGAAATAAATGCAGTAACAGATAATCCGATTATTTTCTCTCAAGATTTCACTATCAGTGGTGGGAATTTCCATGGTCAACCTCTTGCCTTGCCCATTGATTATGCCTGCCTTGCCGCTTCAGAAGTTGGAAATATCTCTGACCGAAGATCATACCTTTCTCTTGAAGGGAAAACAGCTGGTGTTCCAAAATTATTGATGGAAGAGACGGGGACAAATTCAGGCTTCATGATATTACAATATACATCCGCTGCTCTGGCAAGCGAAAACAAAGGCCTTTGTTTCCCTTCAAGCGCTGACAGCATTCCGACTTCATTAGGTCAAGAAGATCATGTGAGCATGGGCTCAATCGGCGGACGAAAAGCATTGCGTGTATGCGAAAACGTCGAGAAAATTCTGGCTGTTGAATTGATTTGTGCTGCCCAAGCCATGGAATTTCAGCGACCACTCAATTCATCTCCGGTCCTTGAACTGGCACACAAGGCCATAAGAGAGAAAATTCCATATGCCAATGAAGACAGAATATTTGCAGATGATATCAACAAAGCGATTGAGTTAATTAAAGGCGGTACATTGGTTAAAAATCATCATTCAAAATCAGAATTGTTTACCCTTTACGGGGAATATTGATAATTTAAAATGACTAAATTCTCAAATTAAGTAAATGTTACATTCCAAATCCTAATTGTAACTTATCAAATTCTAATTAAGCGCTCTTCAAGCTCAATTTTGAGTATACATTTGGACCGAACTAACACACAAATAATAATCGCCCAAATGAAGAATCTCATTCTAACAATTTTTATTACTGCCCTTTACTCTAATCTTTTTTCTCAAGTACAAATTGGCTCTGACATCGATGGCGAAGCGGACAATGACTATTCTGGATATGAAATTTCGTTGTCTGCTGATGGTCGTACCATTGCAATAGGAGCACCACAAAATGACGGACCTTCTTCTCTGACGACAGCTGACTATGGTCACGTCAGGTTGTATATGTTAGATGCGACTGACAATTGGGTCCAAAAAGGACAAGATATCGACGGAGCAGATGGCGGAGATTGGTTTGGATGGTCAACTGCTCTTTCAGATGATGGAAATACGCTTGTCTTTGGCGGATTGTACAGCAATGCCAATGGAGGTGCATCAGGACTCACCCAGGTGTATACGTTTAACGGAACAAGTTGGGTTCAAAAAGGAAATGACATCCCGGGTGAAGCTGCTTTTGATTATGCAGGCCATGCTGTTTCTATTTCAGCTGATGGTAATACTATTGCCATCGGAGCCTCCCACAATGATGGACCAAATGCTTCACTTCAGGATTGCGGTCATGTAAGAGTCTATACATTCGACGGTGTCTCTTCTTGGATACAAAAAGGTATTGACATTGATGGTGAGGCAGCAGGTGATCATTCTGGATGGTCTGTTTCGCTTTCAGATGATGGAAACACATTGGCTATTGGCGCAAAAGACAATGATGGAAACGGTGCAGAAGCAGGCCACACCCGAATTTACTTTTTTAATGGATTAAATTGGATACAAAAAGGCAACGATATTGACGGACAAAATGCTGGAGACTGGTGCGGTTGGTCAGTCTCTCTTTCCGATGATGGAAATACGGTTGTTATCGGAGAAAGATTCAACAGTGACCTATCTTATCAATCCGGGCAAGCCAGGGTTTTCCAATGGTCAGGATCAAGTTGGATCCAATTAGGCCAAGATCTAAATGGTGGAACCATAGTTGATTGGTTCGGTCATTCAGTTGCCATTGCAGGAGCTACAGCAACAACAATCGCTGTAGGAGCATTAAGAAGCGATGGAACAGGAGGAGATGCTGGAAGTGTTAGCGTCTTTGATTTTGACGGCACCCAATGGAATCAAACTGGCATGACCATAGAAGCAGAAAGCGCTGGTGATTGGTTTGGATATTCTGTGAGTTTATCAGACGATGGGTTGACGGTTGCCGGCAGTGGTATCAATAATAATGTTGGCGGTACGTCACCGTACAAAGGTCATGTAAAAGTATACTCCATGGATACTGGCTGCCCAGCCGATTTTGCCGGTGCAAATAAATTAACAGGAACAGAAGCTAGCATTGCTGATTACGAAACAGACGGATTAATAGAGTCCATCCAAACCATTGACCCGGGTGCATGGGTGGATTATGACTCTGCTACTGCTATTGAATTACAAATGGGTTTTTGTGTCAATGCTAATGCAGTGTTCCATGCGTTCATTGATGGCTGTGAAGGAAATTACTAAGTACTATCAAAGATTGATGAAAATGAAAAATATTCTTCACCATCAATAGAATGGAGCATCCATAGAAAAGTGGATTAACGCGTCAGGCCGCTTTTTATCAAGTATTTAGACAATCAGATTGAACAAGTTCTATATACTTTATTCAGTTATCTGTAAATCTTTCCCATAGAACATTTCCACACTTCTCAATTTTATGAGGTTGTATAAAATCCCCGAAATTTTTTCGGGGATTTCTATTTTTTAATCAAGACAACAACTTAATATTCATTAAATAAAACATTTTTATATTTCTAAAAATGTCAAATAGCCGTCAGATTTAGAATGGGGCAAAGGGTGAATCGAAATCATTTTATACTAAATTAGATTTGAATAATTTTCTTCATAGCGGGTGAGGACACCCTTGAACCGATAATTAATGAGAATGATCATCGTAATGGTCGTGCTTTGTTGCATGATCATTGCGCAGGGCAAAACTCAATCAACCATCCCTGCGCATATGTCCCGCACCTGTGGTTCGTTTGATCGTTTGCAGGATCAGCTACAGGATGATTTGTATTTGCAGTCATACAAGCATATACAAAAGTACGTTAGTGAATATACGCTGACCAAAGAACTTAATGGCAGCGTTGTTTCTATTCCTACCGTAATACACGTCGTACACAACGGAGATCCAATCGGAACCGACGAAAACATTTCTGACACATATATTCAGGCACAATTAGACCAACTCAATGATGATTATCGCAGACTCAATGCAGATGCTGATAATACCTGGTCTCAGGCCACAGATATGGAAATCGAATTTTGTCTGGCGACCATCGACCCAGCAGGAAATAGCACAACTGGAATTCTAAGACACAACGTTAGCCAAAACGGATCTGGCTGGACAATGAATGATTTTGACAATACCGTCAAAGTTTCTACCATTTGGGACTCCAACAATTATCTCAACATTTGGTCAGCCAAACTGGCTGGCGGCCTACTTGGCTACTCCTCCTATCCAGGCGGTCCTGCAAATGAAGATGGAGTGGTTTGCCACTTCACCACTTTTGGGTCACTTGATACACCCAACCCAAATGGAGGACCTTATAGTTTTGGTCGAACTTGTACACACGAAATTGGTCACTGGCTAAACTTGTATCACATTTGGGGCAACGACAATGGCGATTGCACTGGCTCAGATTTTTGCGCAGACACACCCGACCAAGGAGGCTCAAACAATTCGTCCTGTCCAACTGGCATTATAACGGATGCCTGTAGTCCTTCAGCTCCCGGAGTCATGTATCAAAACTTTATGGACTACACCCATGATGCATGCATGAACCTGTTTACAGAAGATCAAAAAACAAGAGCACATGCAACATTAAATGGTGTAAGGTCTTCATTGATCAATGCTCCTTGTGGACCAGCAAATCCTCCAGTTGCATACTTCGAACCTGGCTTTGGAATTTTTGAATATTGTGAAAACGGCACGATCCAATTTACAGATATCAGTACTGGAAATCCAACTTCCTGGAGTTGGAGCTTCACAGGAGCTGGGGTCAGCCCTGGCTTCTCCAACCAGCAAAATCCTATTGTAACAGTCAATGCTTCCGGATATCTCAATGTCACATTACTTGTGTCAAACAACAATGGTACAAGCTCTGAAAATACCAGCTTATCGATCACCGTGCATGGACCAACAGAACCATTCTGTACACTCGCTCCATGCCTGGACTTTGGCGGAAATGCTCGAACTGAATTAAACTATAGCGACGCATGTGCCTTAGGAGGGTGTCCATTAATAGATCCTTCTTTTGATGTTTTTGAAAACGAAGGATATATATTAAGTGGACTAAAGCAAGGAGCAAATTACAATTTTGAGTTTTGCTCAGGTTACGATCCCAATGTTTGGAATGCGATCATCACCATTGGTGAATATGATCATGCTACAGGATTAGCAGTTCCAAATTCTATTCTAAATTGGACCAACGACTGCAGCATTGACTTTATGCCGCCTTCAGATGGGGATTATATCGCAGTTATTACAGGAGTTGACAACTGTTCTGGTATATTGAATCAAACTGGCAATGGCTCTCCAAGATTTCAATGCACGGTAGACGTATGCGCTGATACTTGCTCGTCTATTTTCACCGATAGTGGTGGTCTGAATATGGCATACAATAACAATATAAATAAGTCATATCTCTTTTGCCCGAATGATCCTGCATGTGAAAACATTCAACTTGACTTTACAAGCTTCGAAGTTCAGGACCATCCAAATTGTATATATGATATGATGTCAATCTATGATGGAGAAAACCAAAGCGCATCAAGAATTGGAAATTTCTGTGGAAATGCCAGTCCAGGTTTGATTAGCTCAAGCCATTCAAGTGGTTGTCTGTTTGTAATATTCAGAAGTGACGAGCAAGATACTTTTCCTGGGTGGGAAGCTGCGGTCAGTTGTGTCCCAAATGGCAATTGTAGCCCTTGTCCTGAAAACTACAGCGGCACCAATGCATTGACCGGAAATGAAGATGGCTCAGGAGGCCCTAACGGTAATGGCATATACGAAACAGATGGAATGCTTGAATCTGGTCAAAATATTACGGGAGGGAACATAATTTACAACTCATCAGAAGGAATCATTTTACAAGCTCCTTTCAGTATCGATGCTGGCCTCGATTTTGAAATTATGAATGATGGCTGCACTCAGACATTGACCAATCAGGATGATCAAAAATAATCAGGCTTCCTTTGTCTTGTCCAAGATCAATGCCATCGCATCAAAGATGTTCTGTAGTTGCTCGAAGTCTTTTAGATTCCCCTTTTGTAGAAAAACCAACTCGTGCGTCAAGAATGAATCGTAACCAAATACACCCGTATAATTCTCCACACTGAAGTGAAAGCGTTTAATCGCATACAGACTCCGTTTGACAGGAGGAGAATCAAAAATCCAATTCACCAAATATTCATCATTGCCCTTAAGTAAAAAATTTTCATTAAATTCTTCATCTTGCAATTCAATCACATCTTTTCTAAAGTGCTTACTGATAAATTCAAATGCACCTTTCCTCTCAATACTATAGTCAACAAATTTATCATTTGAAAATGGACCAATAACTCTGGTAAATTCGGTTTCATCATTATCCTTCTTCTCAACCATAGTATCCATGATCAGGTCCCAATTCCCAATTCTTACATTCACATAATCTTCATATGGATACTTTCCTTTTACAAACTGACCACGATAATGGTTCGCAATTTTTTTCCAAATATCTCTTTTTGAAGGTCCAAATATTTTTTTGAGAATATTCATTGTTCTAAGATATCTACACTCATTAAAAATTTAAATCTAAACGGATGGTCTTTAACGTATGATTTCAAAATCATCGCATTCGAAAACATCATTATTCTGAACATCAAGTTTTTCAACAGCTGCATATGGTGGCCCGTCTTCACACCATGAAATGAGTTGGTTAACCATATTTTCCTCTCCATATACATTGATCAAAACAGAACCATCCTTGCGATTTTGGACCGTACCTTTTAGGCCCAACTCAATGGCTCTCAACTTTGTTGAATATCGGTAAGCAACACCTTGAACTTTACCATACACTTGTATTCTCCTATATATTTTCATCCTCATTTAATTCAAAAACAATATGAAGTAGTCTGTTCAATCATTAAATTATTATTTGTTTCTTAACCTCTGTTTAGATTTCCTTAATACTTAGGACGGAACTCTTTTTCTACCTTAGAGTCGACGATTTGATAAATGAACTAACGGCTAATCAACCAATTTTGATTACTTCAATTTTAAATTGACAGAAGTTTAATTGGCCTGCCATTCATCTTCAAATTTGCAAATAGAGCATTGTGTATAGTCATCGACTTGTTCGTGACTTCTAAGATATTTCGTTCCTATCGCATTATGAATTTATAGATCATATAAATTCGACGAACAGAACCTTGTGGACTACAAGGTTCTTTTTATTTCTATCCCTCTTTTTCATTTTAATTAAACGTTCTCTTTAGAGTCCTTCATCTTTGTAAGCGTCTGGTTTCTTCGAACAAAAATATTTGATGAAAACTTTCAATGAAATTGCTATCTTAAGAAACAGGCTCAAACAACATGAAAAGAGTCTTTAGAATTTACTTTGTCCTTAAAAAAACAATAATCATTGTTTGGTTCAGCATTATCGCAATTAA
>JAHDDD010000097.1:10838-12240 GCA_020629535.1 Saprospiraceae bacterium | reverse complement strand
AAATATGTTGGTGCTGATGCCCAGCTTTTGAATGGAGATTTAGGAAACCTACTAGGTTAAAATTAATAATGGCAGATCGAAAACAATCATTTATTGAGAACCTCCAATTGGTCAAAATCGATGGACAATGGAAAATCGAGGGTCAAACCATTGAACAGCCGACCATGACACATCAGCAAAAGAAAATTCTAATGGTGGTTTCAAATGCCAGATTTCATGGAGAAAGTGAACTTGATTGCGCCAACCATTTTTGGGAAATAATACTACCCTATGATGAGTTTGTAAACGCAGGCTACCAAGTAGATCTGGTCAGTCCAGAAGGTGGAGCTGTTCCCGTGGCCTATTTGAGTTACAATAATGCAACAAGTGAAAAATATTTGTATGACAATGAGTTTATGTTTAGACTTCAACATACATTGAATCCACGTCAAATTGATGCCAATGCATATGCTGCCATTTTTTATTGCGGAGGAGGATCAGCAATGTATGGCGTTCCCGAAAATGAGGACATTCAAAAAATTGCTGAACACATTTACGCAAATAACAATGGTGTAGTTTCAGCCATTTGCCATGGGACTGCTGGTATCGTCAACGTGAAAGATGGAAATGGAAAATATTTGATCGCCTCTAAAAAGGTCAATGGATTTCCAGATAAGTTTGAAGACAAAGAGGCTGAATATTACCAGCAGTTTCCATTTTCAATTGAACAAAAAGTGGAAGAGCATGGAGCAGAATTTGTATTCTCTGAAGATGGATGGGACGGATTCACCACTTCAGATGATCGGCTTTTGACGGGCCAGGACCCAAGTTCAGCTCGCAAATTAGCAAAGGAAATTATTGAAAAAATTAGTGAAGCCAAGACAACTTCATCTATCAAATATCCCATCGCAGAAAAACTACATAAAACTGAAACCTATCAAAACTTATTGGAACTTGGAGCAAAACCTGGATTCAGCGTTTTTGGATTCGACAAAGACAAAGCAATCTACACGGGTAACTTTGGCACAGAATCAATGGAAACGCATACACCCATTAATTCTTTTACACAATTCAATCTTGCCCAAATGTCAAAACAGTTTGTAGTGTGGGCTATCTACAATCTTGAAAAACAGAACAAGCTTTCGCTAAATGACCCAATTTCAAAGTTCATTCCTGAAGCAAAACAATTTGATACACCGATACTTGTAAAACATTGTATCTCAAATTCGACCGGACTCAACGAGTTTATGTTTACCAAGGCATTGAGTGGCTGGAAAGAGGATGATTCGTTTTCCATGGATGATGCGATGAACCTTATATTCAAACAAAAAACGCTGGCATTCGTTCCAGGCACAAGGATTTGTGAGACCAGCAGCAACAATTTACTTCTAACAAAAATTGTTGAAGTGGCATCTGAAAAAAG
>JAHDDD010000097.1:0-10828 GCA_020629535.1 Saprospiraceae bacterium | reverse complement strand
CCTCAAAGAAACTTTACTCACGGATATTGAAATGAACAATAGTGGATTCGCATTACCAAACACAAGCCAGACTGGAGTTGCTCGTGAGTACGTTATGAATGATGAAACCTTGACAAACGCCGCACCACCTCAAAAAATACTAGGAACCTGGAACATGTACAGCTGCAGCAACGACATGCAACGATGGTATCAATACTTAATGGCAGAAAAAAACAAGCCCAATTCAATCGCAGCCAAACTCCTAGCACCAGTTAAATTAGATGACGGAACCATGGACATTTCCGGTCTTGGAACATTGCTAAATTGCCAACAATACCGACATGCAGAAAGAGGCATTGACAAGATATGGCACAATGGATATAACGGTGCACATGCGTCAATTGTATTCTATTTTATTGATAAAGATTTTGTCACTTTCGCCATGGCAAACAGTGGCTCAGAATATATTGGAGCACACGCAATGGAAATTGCCAATGTATATTTGGAGGACCAATTTACTGGTCCTATGTCTATTGATTACACGAAGGTGAAAAGAGTAAAAACGTCTCCAAGCGAATTGAAAAAGTGGGCTGGTGAATATTGGCAGCATGATCTATTGGTCGATAGGACAATACAATTTCAAAATGACTCACTGCTTTACATGCGTTTTGGAAGAGGATACAATTTGATTCCACAAGGAGGTGGCAAATTTCAGTTGGAAGCACCAGGTGACCAAGAATACTTTTTTCATTTTAAAAACGAGAATGGAATCAATAGCTATGAAATTAAATCTGGCGAAAGCCTAAGGCTTTATACGGATTACGACAAGAAACCAATGAACGATGTGAACAAGAGAGAATATACGGGCACATACTACAATGAAACATATGATGTTATATATAAAATTGAAGCAGAAGGAGACATGATGTATTACACGCATACGACCATAGGGAAAGTAGAAATTCACCCTAGGACTGATGATTCATTTATCGGGATGGGTGGATATTTTAGATTGCTTGAATTCGTACGAGACGATCAAGGAAAAGTTATTGGCTTTGAAGGCAGCACCTATGGGCTAGATGCTCTAAAGTTTAGAAAAATTTAGAGCAATCTAATGGAAAGTTTTATCAAGTGACAGATCAAATAACAAAGCCTCGAGCTGTGGCTCGAGGCTTTGTTGTTTTTGATTTCATTCTTCACCTTTCAGCATCACACATGATCAGTTTACTCCCTGAGTGAGCCTCTTCTACCTTCTAATATTTTAAGGAAAGATCTTGATTGGATTTCTTCGATGCTGAGTCCTGTAGCAAGTGCATCTTCTTCCGAAATGGCCCCACAATTTAATCCCCTTAGGAAATAATTCAATAGCCCCTGCCCTGTTGCAGCATCATCGAATACATCATCCGTTAGTGTTGCCTGAGCAGCTTTTTCAACGAATGCTTTCAATCTTTCAGCGGCCTCTTCATAGCTTTCCAGAAAGAAACTATACACCGCTGCATATCTCATTGGAAATTGAGCTGGATGTAAATCCCACCCTTGGTAAAGGCCTTTCCATAAGGAATAGCGTGTGTGATCAAATGCTTTTTTCCATGACCGATGAACCACTTCTATATTTTCCTTCATCTGTTTTGCGGTCAGATCTGTTCCTCTGTGCGGTCCTATGGGCATCACATTTGTAGCACCATCAGACAACCAAATTCCAGTTGCCCCCAAGGCAACCTTCATAAAATGATGAGCAAAATCACAAACGCCATGACCCATATCTTGATACTTGGCTGTGATGTTACAAGAGGCTGTATAATCGTATGTACCAAAGGCAGTAGCAATCATTCTACCCTTACTTGCTTTTACGAATTCCTTCAATGGGTTCTTACCTTCTTCATCAATGACGGACTGAGTGGTCTCCACCATCATTTCCATTTTTAGCGCCCCATTCTTTATTTTGGTGTGCTTTTCAATGAGTTCAAAAAGTTTCACCAATGCAGTTACCTGCGCAGGTATGGCTACCTTAGGTAGCATCACCACAAAGTTATTGGGTAATTTACCTTTTGTATGTTTGGCCAAAGTGGTCAGAAAAATTTCGAGCGTTCTGGCACCTCTTTCTTTGAGATCTTCTGTAAATGGTTTAATTCTGATTCCTATAAAAGGAGGAAGGCTTTTTTCGGCCATTCCCTTGGCGCATTCTTTTGCAGCTTGCACAGCTATTTTATCTTCTTCATCCCAAGATCTATTTCCAAACCCATCTTCAAAATCAATGCGAAAATCTTCAACCGCCTCATATTTTAACTTCTCAATGATCTTGTTGTAAGTTGTATGCGCCAACCAAGTGCCTCTCGCTTTATGCTGATCTTCTGTATACTTTGCCACCGTGTTCAACAACCTAGTTTGTGCACCTTTGGTTCTTGGAAAGGCTTCATAACCCAATGACTCAATCGCCCTTGCAAATACAATAAAATTCGGAGCGTATGTGGTGAATGCGTTAAGTGCTACCTTCCCCATCTTTTCTGCTGAATTATATTTAAACAAGTCAGCACCACCATACACTGTATGTACGGGCTGTCGATCCATTTTATCGCCTGGATACTTTTTTTGAAATGCCTTATTGGCTTTACCCAATTCTTTAAAAACTGATTTTCGAGCCTTCGCTGGAATGGTCATTTTTATTTTCTTTCCCATCTCTTCTTTTCGTTTTCTTTGATTAGAAATTTTCAACTACCTCTATAGGTGGAATACCCATATGGATTCAATAGTAATGGAATATGATAGTGCTCCGTATCCTTTATTTCAAAAACGACAGGTGCATAAGGATAAAAGCCATCAACCTGATTACTTTCAAAATATGCTTTGGTTTCAAACAACATTCTGTACACTCCGGGTTCAATGACTTTGTCGTCTGGCAAAAAGCCAGGAATTCTACCATCATCATTGGTCTCGCCGTTCACAATATCTTCCCATTGATCATTGCCGGCAGGTTTTTGCAGCCTTATGGTAATGCCCTTTGCTGGAATACCCTTTGACGTATCGAGTACATGCGTTGTAATTTGACTCATTCCGAAAGTAATTTATGAAGTCTTAGTGTTGTAATCTTGTGTTGTTCAGCCATGGCTACTGATATTTCTTTTTCAGGATCATTATTTAGTCTCGAATTCAAAATATCAAGCATTTCAGTAGCAGACTTGCCTGTGGCACAGACAATGAATATGTACCCAAATCTTTCTTCGTATTTTTGATTTGCAGCAGCGAGATTATCAAGGACATCATGGGCTGCGGAGTCCACTCCACTCTGTTCACTTCCAGCCCATTCTTTTGTGCTCGCAAACTTTGCTTCTAAGCTTTTCTTATCTCCAATTTTAGGATGATGTTCAAATGCTTCCAAACCGTCTTTGGGTTTACAAGTCGCCCAAACCTCATTTGACTTTTGTATCAAATCGTCTTTTGAAGTGAATGGTCTAGCATTCATCATTCCCACGATCCAATTGCTTGAACCGCAGCACTTCTCAAGCTGCTCGTACAAGTTGGCATCATCCATCTCATTCAATGCTTTGACATTCATGATTTCTCTGATTTATATCCCCAAATTCTGAGGCGGCTAACGCCACCGTCAGGATAAATATTCATTTTGATATGAGTAAAACTTCCTTTAGAACTAACCTCTGACTCGAAATGATGTTCCGTATCCGCCTTCAATTTTTGTTGAGGCAATATCTCAATCCATTCTGCATTAGAAATATCATCTGAATCAGAAACGCAACCATGAATACTGCATGAATCAGGATAATTTCCTTTGAAGTGATGAGTATCCACTGTTATTTTTTTCACAAAACCTCTCGTTCCTAATCTAAGAATCACCCAGTCAACATTATTGGGGGTTCTGTTTCTTTTTGTCTCCCATCCATCACCCATATTAACACCCCTGCCTGGCATGATCAAATTGTCCATGTGACTGAAGAACATGTCGTTACACAAAATCGATTTACCTCCATTCTTGGCGGCAGCCAAATCAATGAGTTCATCAAACTTGACATCATTCCAGTTTACAGCAACCTCTCCGTACACTTTTAACCTTGCGACTCCTCCATCTGGAAAAATATTTAATCTAAGATGGGTCCATTCATTGGTATTGTTTATTTCAAAGAAGTTTTGACTTCCGGGATCAAGCGGTGACTTAGCTAGGATTTCGGTCCATGTGGTTTCTTCAAATTTATCATGATCTTGATTACATGCCTCTATTGAGCAATGTGGTGGATGATTTCCTAGAAAATGGTTTGTATCAACATCAAAACCCTTGATGACTCCTGAAGCACCTAGCTTAAGAATACACCAATCGTGTCCAGGTGTTCTCTTTCGTCGTGACTCCCATCCATCCATCCACTTACCGTTTTCGGTGTATTTGTCAGGAATAAAAATCCCTCTACCATCTTTGATGAGATTCTCCATGGGTGCGAAAAAATCATCAGAACAACTTAATGTTTTAGCTCCTAGCTTTTCGGCAGCCATATTTATCAAGTTAGTGAAAGCGGGTCCGTTATTTTTTGTATTCATTGGTCCGGGTTAATAATTCACCAGAATGCAAAGATACGAAGCTATCTTGGTGATACACCAATTTACCATTGACAAATGTAGCTTTGACCTTTCCCTTCAACTTTTGCCCCAAATAAGGACAAACTTTGTGCTTGTGATGCAAATTATTGAGAGTTATGGTGAATTCTTCTTCAGGATTCCAAACGCAAATATCAGCATCATAGCCTTTTCGAATATGCCCTTTACGTTGATCCAGGCTCAGGAATCTAGCTACATTACTACTCATCAATTGAACACATTTTTCAATGCTCAAACCGTTTTCGGATGCCTTGGTCCAAAATGCCGGAAGTCCGCACTGCAAGGATGCAATTCCTCCCCAAGCTTCCTTAAAATTTCCTGATTCAATTTTCTTTAGTTCAGGAGGTGCTGGAGAATGATCAGAGACTACAAAATCTATGATTCCGCTCTTCAATGCACTCCACAGTTTGTCATTGTTGTCTTTCTCGCGAATGGGCGGAGCACATTTATATTGTGTGGCCGAATCAGGAATATCTTCAGCGTCAAAACATACATAATGTGGGCATGTTTCAATACTTAGTTGTGGATACTCTTTTTTCTTTAGCTCCAATTCCTGCAACAAATTTGCACTTGAAAGATGAACTATGTGGACCGGAATATTCGATCGTTCCAGCACCTCAAGCATCAGTTTGATTGCATTATCTTCCCACACTTTTGGTCTGGACTTCAGGTATGCATCATAACTACCAGGATTTTCATCCAATATTTTTATCCCTTCATGATCTTCGTCTAATTCACAATGTGCCAATAAGGGCAAATTGTGATTTTGCAAAATTGAAATGACATCAAGTATGTCATTTTTTGTAACGTTAGGAAAATCATCAATCCCAGAGTGCGTCAAAAATATTTTGGTGCCAAAAACACCAGCCGACAACAAATCATCTAAGTGACTCTTATTTTGAGGAATCAAACCTGCCCAAAATCCAAGATTTACATGACAATGCAGAGATGCAGCTTTTAGCTTTTGGTCGAATGCCTTTATACTCGTCGTGACAGGAGTGGAATTCAATGGCATATCAATCATCGTGGTAATGCCTCCAGCAGCTGCAGCTTTGCAAGCTGTATCGAAGCCTTCCCAATCTGTTCTTCCTGGTTCATTGATGTGAACGTGACTGTCAATCAAGCCAGGCATAATCACGTTTTCTCCAAAATCAAATTCCTTATATTGCTCGGAAGAGACTCGGCCATCTAAAATTTCTTCAATGATGCCATTTGAAATAAAAAGGCTTGCTTCTTTCCTTTTGCCTTCAATAAGAACATTGGAGCTTTTCAAGAGAAATCCTTTCACCATCATTCAATTTTAGCCCCTTGCATTATCCACCTTTTCAGAATGACCCTTTCTTCATCGGTCATATTAGTTTTATTTCCTTGAGGCATATTCTTTGAACGTACGGCTCTTGTCATAATTTTATCAGCCATGAAAGCGATTTGCTCTGGCGTATCATACATGACACCGTTGGGCGCCATGGTCCATACATCATCTGTGGGATTTGCAGAGTGACATTGTACACATCTTGCCTGAATTACCTCATTTGCTTCTGCGAATGAAACAGGTATTGCCATATCCAATTGTCTTTCGAATACGGGCGATACGACAAATGCCAATGCAAACAAACCAACGATAGAAATGGCCAATAATTTATTCATAACCACCCCTTTCTCAGCCATATTCCAGAAGTGCTTTATTCCTGCACTTGTCAATGCAATGCCTGCCAATATTGCCCAGTTGTATTGATGTCCAAACGTGCTCGGAAAATGATTGCTGATCATGATGAACAAGACCGGCAAAGTGAAGTAATTATTATGATACGATCGTTGACCCGCTATTTTACCCAAGGAAGCATCAAGAGGTTTTCCTATGATGGCAGATTTGACCATTGCCTTTTGTGCCGGAATAATATTGAAATAAACATTGCCTACCATGATGGCACCTATCATTGCCCCCATATGTATGTATGCGGCTCTCGGATTAAATACCTGACAAAGAAAATACGCCATGCATGTAAACAAACAAAATCCTATAGCAGCAAAAAGCAGTGGCACATTGACCAACCGAGACTTGCACATTTGATCATAAACAAGCCAACCAATTGAAATACTACCCAAGCCAATGAGTATTGCTGTAGGTATTGCCAAATCCATGATAGACGCATCGATAAGATACGCACGTGCATCCATGTAATACACTACAAAAAGTAAACTCATCCCCGTAAGGAAGGTAAAATAGGCTTCGTATTTAAACCAATGCAATTCTTCTGGAATAGCTCTCGGTGCAACCTTGTACTTTTCAAGATAATAGAATCCACCTCCATGTACAGCCCATAAATTACCTGCAAGTTCAGATCGCAGATTTTTTGTGCGATTGAGATTGTTTTCAAGGAAGACAAAATAAAACGAAGCACCTATCCACATGATACCAGCAACCATATGTGCCCAACGTACAAGCAAGTTCAGCCATTCCATAACATAGCCTTGCATGTATGTACCTGCAACGGCGATATAAAGAAAATAAGCCAAAACTGAAACTGGTATGATGTACTTTAAAGTGCTTTGTGTTGCTTGATAGGTTGAAAGGTCTTCTTCTAAATCATATTTTTCTTCCTTGGTTAAAAGCCTTGGATTTTTCAATACATTTCGGATTCCTCCGGCAACATTTTCTATGGCGAAATAGATAAGGCACATTAAAAATAATGCCAAGAGAAAGTAAGGAAATAATGAATTGGAAGTAAATTTTTCAAAGAAACCGGGTCCTGTTGATTCGTTTACAACACTTGCTCTTAGAATCAAGTTGGTTGAGTCCAGCAAAGTTGAAGTACTGTCTACGAGCAAGTCCATTGAATCTTGCATCTTCTTTTCAACCATCAAAGAATCATTACCCGAAAGGGAAAGAGTAAAAAGGCAAAAAGTAAGGACAGAAATAGTAATTTTGCAGTATCTCATGTAGTCTCGTTGCGACGTAAAAGTATCAATTCCATACAAATTTAATTGCCCGAATACTAATGGATTTCTGGAATTTGCTCCATAATAAGCTAGAAGAAAATGAAAACATCATTTTGATGATCGTAGGCGACAGCAATGGCAGCAGTCCTGGAAGGCAAGGTTTTAAAATGGCAGTTTGTGAAAAAGGAGATTTTTTTGGATCCATCGGGGGAGGCATCATGGAGCACAAATTGGTGGAATACTGCAAAAGTCTTTTCGATGATTGGAAAATTAAACCCATTCTAAAAAGGCAAATACACAGATCTGAAGAAGTTTCCGATCGCAGTGGCATGATTTGTTCTGGAGAACAAACGGTTCTATTCTACCCTATAGACTCTAGTGATCGGTCAATGATTAAAGAACTTACTGAAAGACATCATGCGAAACAACTTTTCGGAGACTCGACAACACTGAAATTAGCAAGCAACTCAAAAGCGCCTGACGGATTGGCCGTATTTGAAGACCAATGGACTTATTCTGAGAATCTCAACGTATATCCAAGAGCATTTGTCTTTGGTGGTGGACATGTAGGTGTTGCAATCAGCAAACTCCTTGCAGCTTTGAAATTTCAAACAACTCTATTGGATGATCGCAAAGGATTGAATACCATGGAAAGCGTTGATTGGTGTGATCAAAAAATCATTGATTATAACGATCTTGGCTTACTGAATCTAAGAAAAGAAGATTACATCATAGTCGCTTCATTTGGCTATCGCAGTGATAAGCTTATTATGAAACAATTGATTGGGAGCGAGTTTTTATACTTTGGAGTAATGGGAAGCCAATCGAAAATGAAAACCTTATTGGCTGAATTGATTGATGAAGGATTCGCTCGAGAAGATCTGGAAAAAATCAAAACACCAATAGGAATTCCCATTCATAGTAAAACGCCTGATGAAATTGCTGTGAGTGTCGCTGCAGAAATCATTGCGACAAAGAATAAATCACAATGAAAGCATTCCTAAGTAATTAGGTCAAATATTGTAAAACGATTAATTTTAAAATATAAAAGCCTGTATGGAAAAAGGGAACGAAAAATTCATGGAAGAGGCGATCAGACTTTCTATCGACAATGTAGAAAGTGGAAACGGAGGTCCATTCGGTGCAGTCATCGTAAAAGATGATAAAATCATTGCTCGTGGTCAAAATCAGGTTACCGCGACAAATGATCCTACCGCCCACGCCGAAGTGACTGCGATCAGAAATGCATGTAAAGCTTTGGGTGAATTTCAATTGGAAGGATGCGACATTTATACAAGTTGCGAACCTTGCCCTATGTGTCTCGGTGCTATTTATTGGGCCAGGCCAGATCGAATATTTTATGGCAATTCCAAAGAAGATGCAGCATCCATCAACTTCGATGATAAATTTATTTATGAAGAAATTGAAAAGCCTATGGAGGAAAGAAAATTATTTACGTGCCAAATGATGAGAGATGAAGCTTTCGAAGCTTTCAAAAAATGGGATGCACTCACTGACAAAATTGAATACTAGATGATTGAATTTTTATTAAATGACAAGTATGTGGTAACCCATGAAAAACCGGGAAGCACCTTACTTGATTTTATCCGATACCAAAAGCGGTTGGTAGGAACTAAGATAGGTTGCCGAGAAGGAGATTGTGGTGCGTGTACTTTGTTGATGGGAGAATTAATTAACGGCAAGGTAGTATACAAATCATTGACCTCTTGCATCACTCCACTTGGCAATGCACATGGAAAACATATTGTAAGTATTGAAGGCTTAAACATGTCAACATTGACACCCTACCAACAAGCTATGGTTGATGAATCTGGTTCTCAATGTGGATTTTGCACTCCTGGCTTCATTGTTTCTTTTGCAGGCGAATGCCTTTCAAACAGACCAAGCACATACGAGTCCGTTATAGGTGCAATTGATGGAAACATCTGCCGATGCACTGGCTACAAATCAATTGAAAGAGCGGCAAAGAAAGTAAGCAAAATATTGGCCAAGAAAAATCTCGATGATCTTCTACCCTGGTTGGTCAAAAATAATTTCATACCTGCGTATTTTGAAAGAATACCAAATTACCTAAGAAAGATCAACGCGAAAGGCGTCTCTGAAGGAAAGTTAATCGTAGGTGGTGGAACTGATTTATTGGTTCAAAAACATGACGAAATTCATGAAACAAATGTAGAATTGTTTTCAGACAATAAGGACCTCATTGGCATTTATAAACTAGAAGACGATATCGTGATTAAGTCAGCAACAAACACAACACAGTTGCTAGAATCACAAGTAATGAATGAAATTTTCCCTCATTTGTACGAACACTTGAAACTTGTATCATCTACACCCATCCGTAACATAGCAACCATAGCAGGAAACTTCATCAATGCTTCACCCATCGGTGATCTCACAGCCTTCTTTTTAGCATTGGATACTCGCCTCATTTTAAAGAATGCTACTGGAAATCCTCGAACCATAAAATTAAAAGATCTCTACCTTGGCTACAAAAATCTCGACATGAGCAATGATGAATATGTTGATGAGATTAGATTTCCAATTCCTCTTTCAGGAACCAAGTTCAATTTTGAAAAAGTGAGTAAACGAAGATACTTGGATATCGCAAGTGTAAATTCTGCACTTTCCATTTTGGTCGAGGATGGCTATATAAAAGAAATTCATGCATCTGCCGGTGGTGTAGGTCCTACACCAAAATATTTGGACCAAACATGCGACTTTCTTCGTGGCATCGAATTGAATGAAAAAAATATCAAACAAGCTTGCGGCATAGTCGATTCTGAAATTTCTCCCATCAGCGATGCCAGAGGAAGCAAAGAATATAAATCGTTGTTGTTAAGACAATTATTTTTGGCACATTTCATTGAACTCTTCCCAAACAAATTCAAATTAAAAGCACTGGCATGAAAAACGTAGACTCAATTGGCCATGTTCGAGGAGAATCAATTTATTTGGATGATATTCCGGTAAGAGCTGGCACCTTGTATGGACTTGTTATTGACGCAGAAGTAGCGCACGCACACATCGAAAGCGTTGATTACGAATCTGCAAGAAACATGAAAGGTGTGCATCGTATTCTTACCCATGAAGATATTAAAGGAGAAAATCAGATTGGTGGCATTTTTCCTGATGAACCATTGTTTGCAAACAAAGAGGTTCACTTTTGGGGAATGCCAATTGCAATGATACTTGCTGAATCTGAATTCATCGCAAGAAAGGCAAGGAAATTAATTAAAATTGAATACAAGGAATTACCTGTAATTACTGACCCACGAGAGGCAAGAAA
>JAHDDD010000096.1 GCA_020629535.1 Saprospiraceae bacterium | reverse complement strand
TGTGAGTGAAGATTAAGAGGACGACATACTTCGATCATGGCGCACCTTTTCATTTCGAGTAAGCGCATTCGGTGCCAACGGAAATAGCCGCGCACCGATAAATAAAAAAAACCGATCCTCTCGGATCGGCTTTCCTTCTTTTACACCCTTTATTTTTACATTCCTGTAAGCGCACCTTCGTGCACCGAGGAATTATTTTATCGTCACGTTTGTGAATTGAATATCGTTCATTCCGTCTACCATAAAACCCATTCTGTAGGTTCCTGGCTCGAACAAGCTCAATCCAAGGCTTACATCTGTAGTTCCGATTGGAAGTACCATCTCTACATTTCCATTTGCATCATATACCTGAATCATTGAAACATTGTTCTTAAAGAGAAACTCTACTTTCTCTGCATCAACATTGTAATTTGAAGAAATGATGAAATCTTTTTGTCCTTCGTTGTCAAGTGAAACTGACACTCTTTCTGCGTCGATCACTTTAACTTCTCCTTCTCCATTTGAAGCGAATGCTACGTTGAAGCTCATTACTGCGGCGAAGATTAGGATTAAATTTTTCATAGTTTTCAAATTTTGTTGTTTGAACGTTTCACCTATAAGACCAGAAAACCACCCCTTTGACCTATCCACCCCCATCTACACGATGTAGTGTTTTGACTACAAGGGCACTACAAGTGTCAAGAAGTATGAAGTTTTGGTAAATTAGAGGACAATTTCAGTGCGTGGTGAGTGGCCAGTGGTTAATAGTGAACCTTTTTTAGGGAGGGCCCCATTGCCCCATTGCCCCATTGCCCCATTGCCTCATTGACCCATTGCCCCTCAGCTGCAACGAATGGACCTTTCAATGTCTTACATATATATATTATGTCATTGCAATGAATATCAACATCAAAACACCCAACTGTATTCTTTGGCTCATGCTTTTGTGTCTCACATGTATTGGACAAGGCAATTCAGAATTGTTATTTAGTTCTACTCCTACACGTGATGTTCAACTTGTGGACTTCAACAATGATGGCAATATAGATATCTTCTCAAATGGAACATTGATTTCTATCGACTTTGAACAAGAAATGGCAAATTCTAAAATTTTAGAAATCGAAGATGGCTATTACATGACTGTTGACATTGACCAGGATGGTGATTTTGATGTCATCAGCACAAGTGCAGATAAAAGAATTTACGAGAATGTAGATGGGCATTTTCAACTCGAACTTAGAAGCAGCATCAATGCTATTGGGGAAATTCATCTTGCTGATATGAATGCAGATGGGAAACTGGATTTGATTGTGCACAACATCGAAAAACTCAGAATTTTTATTCAAAAAGAAAGCTTCGAATTCGAATTAGCATTTGAAATTGATCAACGGTATTTGAAAATCCAGTTGTTTGATTTTGACGGTGATGAAAATACAGATATCATTGGTCAATTAGATCATGGGGATTTCCAATTTGCCATTTTGGTAAATACGGATGGCACAGGGACAACATTTGAGGAGGAATTTCTTCAATTAGAAAATTTTCAAATTGTAACTTTTGGTGATCCTTTTCAATTTATCGACTTTAATAATGACGGTTATTGTGATATCGTAATGGTCAATTATCTCGATGAAACCGCTGAATTAAATTGGTTTGATGGTTTCAATTTCTTTGCAAAGCGGACACTAAAAATTTACAATGATCTTAAACACGGACACAAGTATGACATTTTTCTCACCGATGTCAATCATGATTCGAATCTCGATATAATTCATAAAGATGATAATAACAGAATTGAAATCATTTTTTCAAATGAGGAATTAAACTTTGAAGAATATAAAACGCAAACCATTCCAACCATCAATGAATTCTCAGCATTCGATCTTTCTAATCTATTTTTAGACATTGATAACGACGGGGTCCTTGAGATGTATGTGCCAGACCAATCTGAATTTTTAAGTTGGAATGAAGCCCTGGCGCAAATGACAAATAAAGCACAACTATCGTTTCCCAATTCTGATTCCAGAATCTTTCTTGATTTTGATAATGATGACGATCTAGACATGCTTTGTTTTGGAACGAGGGGAATGTCATTGTTAGAAAATATTGGGACTGACCAAAATGTCATTATAAATCACTTTCCAAAATCGAAAATCAACTTTGAAAATTCCACTCCATATACATTCAGTCCAGAAATCATACCTCTCCCTGACAAACTAATATTTCGACTTAAAGATTCCACATATAGATTGTTTAATATCGATATTTCTGAACAAGGATTTGGAGATGAAATAACAGAGATCTACTCTAGTCAAAATAATCTAAGAATACACGATTATAATGATGTAAATGGAGATGGTCTCGACGATCTTATATTCTGGGATTATGACAATCAATCCTACTATTATCATCTTGCTTTTTCAGAAACTCAATTTGATGAAGCCATTGAAATAAACAACTGCAATGAAAATGATTGCTCATCACTCGCTTTGCATGATTTTGATTCTGATGGTGATTTGGATTTTTATTACATTTTGAATAATGCACTCCATGTCAGAGAAAATGATTACCCCTTTGAGTCAATGTCCATTCAAATTTCTGAAGATGATTGGCACGATCAATTCTTGGAAATGATTTTTGAAGACATCAATAATGATGGAAAAACAGATATCGTAGCAGGAGACAATGGCTCTGCCTGGCTGTTCATTAATGAAGAAAACCAGATGTATACTCAAACTCCAAAAATTCAACGGTATGCATGTATGGGTGACATAAATGGAGACGGCCTCACTGATATAGTCCAACGAGACAGTATATATTTTAATCCAAATTCTGAGGATTTACAATCATTCTATGATTTAATTGGAGTTTCATATCAAAATGATCAATCAAATTTCTCTATTTGGAATACCCGCGTTCTTGATCTTAATTTAAATGGCAAAGCAGAAATCATATTGACAACCAGTCTCCACAGTTTTGTCTATTGGGATATGGGTGATTTTGTAAGCAATAGTCATCCTTTGTTAGCACCCGCAAAAGACGGAATAAAATTCAGCCCGAATCCTGCACAGGACTTTTTGATCATTGAATATGACAATCACAATCTTAACAATATGGAAGCTTGTTTATTTGATCAAAATGGAAAATTACTCAAGTGCCAGAATTTGAAAAGTGGCGACTATTTTGAACTAACAGGAATAAAGAACGGAAGCTATTTCTTACATTGTAAAAGCACCGATTATTCTGTAACAAAGAAAGTAGTTATACTCAATAATTGATCAATACCCAACATGATGAAATCATTCTATTCGTTGCTATTTTTATTGATGCTTTTTGATGTACAAGCTCAAATTGAAATTACAGAACCAACCTTGATTCTTTCCTTTCCTCCAACAGCCTACTATCAAATTCAAATTTTAGATTTTGACCATGATGGAAAGGTAGACATTCTTCATCATAACCAAAATCTCAGAGATGGTCTAATCCAGTTGACATTGGATTACGAAAACAATCTCGCCTATTCAGAAAAGTTATTTATTGATGAATTCAATTCTGTGTTGACCGATCTGCATTTTGAAGATCTTGACAATGATGGCGATGTGGATATGTGGACAGTAGAACGTCTTAATGAAATGATTCAAATCTATGAACTAACAGACGAAAAAAAATTTATAAAAAGAGATAGTATAACTCAAGACCTTTGGTTGAATCGTACCAAATTTGCAGATATGAATGGCGATGGGCATAAGGACTTCATTATACAAACATCTGAAATGTTAGAATTACACTTGCGTGTAAATGAGTTTACGTATGAGAAAATAGATTCTCACCAAATACAATATAATGGATTAGAAATTGTTGACTTTGATAACGATGGACACTTGGATATTGTAGGACAATTTGGATTCGGAGAAATTCCCTACTCAGTGCTCTACAATTTGGATGGCACAGGACAAATGATGGAGGAAGAAAATATCATTTTGGATTATGAAAGTCAATATATCCTTACCGGACACCTTTTCAAAGTCGCTGATATTAACCACGATGGTGTCAATGATATTATTGCTATTGAGGATAAACTAAATGAAAAGTTATTAAGTTGGTATGATGGAGCAAATTTCTTCACTAAAAATGAACTGATAACATATATTGATGAATCAGATTACACATATTTGAATGTCCATGATGTAAACAATGACGGCTTTGCTGATTTGGTCATTCAAGAGGAATCATTCTTTCAATTCATTGTTTCAGAACAACAACCCATCAACGAAAGCTTTTCGACCAGTAAGATTCAATCTGAAACCAATTTGTATAACCTAGGTCATTTATTCTATGACATCAATGATGATGGTCAACTTGAATTCTACCACATAGACGATGCTCAATTTCTTACGTGGAACAATGAAATTTCATCATTCGATACATTGTCAAAGGTGCACAGAAAACCAAAAGGCTTTCAAGAAAGATTTATAGATTTTGATGATGACGACGATCTTGATTTGATGGTCTTTGGAGAAGCTGGATTCTTCTTACACGAAAACATTGGTGATGAAAATGACATACAGCTAAACCATGTGCCATTTTCGGAATTATTGATAGAAAATATTACCGACAGAGAATTTAACAATTACAGTATTCGCATTCATATTGAAGGCGACAAAATCGTAGCTTCCAATACAATCTCTCAAGAGGGCTATGAAATATATTCGTTTTCTTTGAATGAAAATGGATTCGATCAAAGTCCAGAAATTTTATATGCAGACAATACTGAAGGCATCTCCGCAAGAGATTTTGAAGACATCAATGGAGATGGTATGATCGATATTGTATTTTGGAATCGAATATCCAACACATACACCTACCGTCCGGGTCTGTCCGATAACTTCTTTGGTGATCATATTCAAATCATTGATTTTAATGAAGGTTCTTTAACCTCAGACATTGACTATCATGATTATGATCAAGATGGTGACAAAGATTTTTACTTCACATACGATTCTTCACTTTTCTTCAAAGAAAACGATCCTTCAGATCCGCAACAAATAAAAATTTCAAATGAAGATTGGATTGGCGGATTTGATGACATCGTATTTGAAGACATTGATGAAGATGGCGATGAAGACCTTTTGATTGTGGGAGGCTTTTATACATGGATACTTCAAAAGAACGACATACATGACTATACCGTCATCACCCAATACAAAGAATATTGGTCAGCCGTTGACTTAAACGAAGATGGCCACTCCGACCTCATCGAATATGACACCATCTATATGCACCCGAATACGCCTGGCGTCAATTCTATTGATGAGTTTGAGGCTTATAAATATGCAGAAATGTGCCCGGAATATAGTGCACCCAATTGTTTTGCACAATTATTACCGGAAGCAGCAGAACTAAATGGTAACGATAGCAAAGATATTTACGGTGGCGACAGACACCTGTATGTGTTTTATGATGTAGTAGATATAATCAGCAGTAACAATGATTCATCTATTGATCATGAATTATCATTCGTTGCCAGTCCTAACCCTGTCCGCGATTACTTAACTATACAAGTTAAATCTGCAAAACATCATCCTTTTCAAGCAAAAATAGTGGATCAAAGCGGAAGAACGATAAAGAAGCAATATTGCCATTCATCCAATTGTATACTTGATGTGCAATCTTTTGAAAATGGAATTTATTTTCTTCAAATCATCCAGGACCAAGAGATGCAAACGTCTAAAATATCAGTGATTCAACCGTAAAGCAATGGCAAACATCGACAAAACACATTTCCTTATTCTTTCAATATTAGTTTACTTAATATCTCATCCGACAATCACATACGGGCAATACGAAAGACCCGAATTATTGATAAGCACCAGCGGCTCTACAGGTGATTTCCATAAAATTGTAGACCTATACAACAATGGTAATGCGAATGTTATTGTTGGCAAACGGGTTAACAATATTGGATATAGAATGGTAACCTATGACAAACTGCAAGATATTTCAACCGCACAATATTTTGATCTCCCAGTTCTAAATGAATTTAATCTATCTGTCAATTTCAATGATCTCGATGGAGATGGGGATTTTGATATATGGAAGTGGATTAAAGAAGAAAGACGTATTTACATTTTTGAAAACCGCGGTATTGATCAACCATTCGAACTCACAAAAGAAATTGCATTTCAAAATATTGAAAACTACGTCTTATTATACGATATGAACAATGATGGAAAATTAGATTTCGTTACACGAGACAAATCTCCATCAGGACCGTATTTAAAAATCTACTTCAACATTGACAATCTTGAATTTGAAGAAACTTTCGTTCAAACTTTTGAAGAAAATTCTTTCAAAATTGCTGATTACAACAATGACGGAAAACCTGATATATACTCAGCCTCACCTTCTTTCTCATACGACTTTGATTTAACCATCTACGTAAATGATGGTAGTGCAACTGCATTTGAAAAGGAAGAATTGCTATTAAACAATTTTGCCATGTTTAGTAGTTATGTAATTAATGACATCAACCATGATGGCATTAGCGATGTGGTGAACTATTCCAATGAGAGAATCCTATGGTATGATGGGGCAAATTTCTTTGCAAGAAGAGAAATTCCTCTTCAAAATATCAAAGAGTCAACCTATTTTAACTTTGAATTGACAGATATCAACAATGATCAATTCACTGACTTCATTTTAAAGGCCGATGATGCCATTTACTTCATAACAAGCAACAACAGCAGTATTATTGACTCAATGACTGTATGTGCTGTAGATTTTGAAAATGCATTTTTTAGAAATGCCTCCGATCATCTGTTCGACTTTGATGGAAATGGGGATCTTGAATTCTATAATGAATTTACAGGTGAATTACTAAAGTGGGAACATGAACAGAAGGAATATCTTCCTTTTAAACAAATATCAGCTGGATATCCACAATTCTACAGGTCAAAATTTATTGACTTTGATGCTGACGGTGATTTGGATGTGTTGAATACCGAATATAATTTTTCACTTTTTGAAAATATTGGAACAGAAGATGAGATGATTATCAACAATTTCCCGCTTTTCAAAATACCTTATGATTCTATAGTGGGAAATCCAGATTCAATATGGTCTAAAACGATTCACCTTCAAGGAAACAAACTTCATTCTTTTTTCTCATTTAGAGACACCACTTTAACTTCATATTTCACCATTGATATTGGCCCAAACGGATTTGAAAATTATGAGAACGTATTCATTGATACTATCAATTGGTCACACATAAAAATATTGGATATAAATGCTGACGGATTCATGGATATGTCGTACTTAGATAAAAAACAAGATCAGTGGATGCAACAAATTGGCAATGAAAGTGGGTTTGGTTCACCAGAATTGATAGCTCAAAAACGCAGCACCAATCCGACACAGTTAAGCTTTTTTGATACCGATGGAGATGGAGACAAAGATTACTACGTGCTTATTGATCGTACGTTGTACTATCTGGAAAATACAGGTCAACCCAATACGGATACCATACCACTGATCAGCAATCTTTGGTACTACCCTTCTCTATATATTGAAGACATGAACAATGATGGATTGCTGGATCTCACCTATTCCTATCCAAGTAATATCCATACATATTTAAACAAGGGTGATGGGAGCTATGATAAGACAACAGGTGATTATGAAATTGGCCTTGCACATGACTTTAATGCAGATGGGTCTACAGATTTTGTGGCACAAAGGAAAGGCATCATATACCTCAATCCGTTAAGCGAAGATTTTTCAAGTCCTGATGATTTCAAAGAGTTCAGATACTTTGACAATCTCTGCACCGAAGTGGCTTATTCTGATGGATGTATATTCTTAAGTTGGCATGGAGTCAAAGACATCAATCAAAATGGAAAATGGGATATCATTGCGACAAGAAGTGAAATGTATGCCTTCATGGATATTGATAATCTTCCAATCATTTCATCTACAACCGATGAAACAATCAATGAATTCTCTACTTTGGAAATATTCCCCAATCCAGCAACTTCCACATTAAATATTCAAAACAAAGTGAATTGGAAGGGAGGAATGAAGTGTTCTGTATTTGATCAAAATGGTAAGCTTATCCTGTCTGAGGAATTTCAAACTTCGACAATAAGATTAGATGTTGAAGGCGTTCACACAGGTCTTTACTTTCTACATTGTGAATGGAATGGAATATCTGAGCGGCAGAAAGTCATGATCATAAATGATTAGTGCAACGACCATCATTTTTAATGTGTTTCACATATGGACATCAAAACCAAATGCCATCAAATCAATGCTAATACTTAAACTACCATCAATGCTCTCATCAAGCTGCAAGCAATCCGCCAGACAAATCTTAATGATCAATGTTTGCGTGATTATTGTATCTTTCGTTTTTCCGAATAAGACCTTCGCACAGGATATCATATTTCCCGATACGCTTTTCCAAAATGCACTGGTAGAATTGGGAGTGGACACCAATGAGGATGGTATTATCCAAATTGCAGAAGCCGAAGCTACAACCAGCATCACATTGATTGATCAAGATATTTGGAATCTTGGTGGGATTCAACGATTTATCAATTTGGAATACTTGAAAATCAACAATTTGGACAACATTTTGCAAATTGATCTACAGCCAATGAGCAAACTGCAAAGAATTCTTTTGTTTAGAAATCATTCTTTACAAGATGTCATTTTCCCTGATAGTTCTGTTATAAAAGTGATTCACATTGATGACTGGAGTTTCTCTTCCAACGCAGAAATCGAAATCACAAATCATCCATTATTGGATACATTGATCATTGAGGATTTATATCAAGAAAATCTCAATATTTCTAATTGTCCATTGCTCAGGTACCTTGACCTCAATCATTCAAACCTTGCTTCACTCAATCTTGTTGACTCTCCCAATATTGAATTTTTAAATTTGAGTTACAATCGACTTGAAACCTTTGATGTAAGTTCACTACTCAAATTGATAGAACTGGATTTAAATTATAATGAGCTCAACGAAATAGTCATACCAGAAAATAATGTTCTTCAAATCCTAAAACTGAGTAGCAATAATCTTACAAGTTTTGTTCACCCTCCAATGATCCACCTTGAAGAATTAGAATTGGACAACAATGAGCTCAGCAATTTCAATACGCCCGGGCTTCCAATGCTCAAAGTCTTAGATCTTTCGCGCAATCAACTGCCTGAAATAAATGTTGCATCGATGACCCAGCTTGTAGAATTAGATTTGAGAACCAATAGTATCCAAAATATAGATGTTACCACACTCAGCGAACTTTATGATTTGGATATCAGTGAGAACAATTTTCTAGAAATTGATTTAAATCAAAACAGTAAACTTAGACATTTGGATATTGATGAAAATCCAATTGAGAGACTTCAGGTTGTTCCAAAGCTGAATAGAATTACCATTGGAAAAGCTTTAAAACATTTGGATATTGTCAATGATGATGGTATAGATTTTTTCAGAATAGAAGGAAGCTCAAGCACTACAAACTTAAGAAGTATTTGTCTGGATGAAGCCGATATTGCAAAAGTGGTCAGTGTCTTAACCAACTCTTTTCTTTTAGACCAAGTGAGTTTATTCCCCGACTGTAATGTCCCTTCTGAGCTTGGAGGATTCAATCACTTTCTGTTTGGAACTGTACTGCTCAATATTGATGGTGAATGTCAGGAATTACCTGGTGTGGTAAATAGTCTTAGATTCAGAGTGGAAGATACTCCTACCACAAGTTATGATTTGATTCCCATCGCTGGCTCAGAATATCTTGTGAGAACAAATACAGGTACGTTATTTCCTAAAATTCCGAATACTGAACTGTTTGAAATAGATCCTCCATTCGTGGAAATAAACAATGATAGCCCAAATCCTTTCAAACAAGATTTTTGCTTGACCGCTATTGACAGCACACTCGAAGATGTCTCTATCTTCATTATTCCACCTGCGGAAGCCCGTCCGGGATTTGAGGCAGATTACAGAATCTCCTTCCGCAATCGCGGAACGACCGTTTCGTCAGGACGTGTAGATTTTACATACGACCCCAGCGTCTTAAGCTTTGTATCTTCTGATGAAGAAATTGAACTAACGGACGGACGTATAAGTTTGCATTATGAAAATTTAATTCCGTTCCAATTTAGGGCATTCAACGTTACTTTTAAATTGAACTCACCCATGGATGAACCTCCTTTGAATGGTGGTGACATTCTCAACTTCACTGGTAAAATCTCACCAGACAGAGAAGATATTCGTCCTTCTGACAACACCAAAACCATCAAGCAAGAGATTGTAAATTCATATGATCCTAATGACAAAACTTGCCTGGATGGAGATGTCGTTCTTGACACCTTGCTTGGACAATTTCTGACCTATAGAATCAGATTTGAAAATACAGGCACGGCCGAGGCAATCAATATTGCTGTTGAAGATAAAATCGACACCACCGTTTTCGACATTTCCACTTTGACCATCCTTGAGGCTTCTCATCCGATGCAGGCCATTATCAGAAACAACAAAGTCTCATTTTTATTTGAAGAAATATTTTTACCTTTTGATGATGCGAACAATGACGGTTTCATCATATTCGAAATAAAAACCAAAGATGGTTTGCCGCTCGGAACGGTACTTGAAAACACAGCCGATATTTTCTTTGATTTCAATTTCCCAATCATAACAAATACTACCGAAACGGAAGTCGTTACCGATGCAGATGGTGATGGATTTCACAATCTCGAAGATTGTGATGATGGAAACATTGACATATATCCAGGCGCTCCTGAAATCGTCGGAAATGATATCGATGAAGATTGTGATGGCGAAATCCTAAGTTCAACAGAATCTTTGGAAACAGTTATGTTCGATCTATTCCCCAATCCTGCAAACGATCAGGTTTTTATCCAGTCACATATTGATAAAAATTTCCGAGTACAAATTTCAAATTTAAATGGTCAGGTTTTATTCAATGATCTAAATCCTACACAAATTAATCTGTCAGACTTTTCCGAAGGCATCTTTCTAATTAAATTTACAGAAGAGAAATCAGGTCAAGTGCAAATTGAAAAGATTGTAAAATCGGGGTTCTAGTACACTGTCAATTAAAGTCATTTTACAATCACGGATTTCAAAACGCGAAAGGCCATATAGATTCAGCCCCGATGGGTTGAATCAGATTACAGCTTCCACAAATAGAATATATGATTGAGATTAATCAAATAAATTCCCCATGGAAAATAATGAGAAAGAAATTTTAGAAAACTTTGGAAAAGAATTAATTGAAAGATGTTTTGATGTTCCATTTACAAATTTCGAGTTTTACAAAAACAATGACAAAAAAGTTAAGGAGGATCGATTCTACAATATGAAATACTACAAAGAACTCATGCCAAATGATCTTGAAGTATATTCAATAGTACACCAATCGATCATGACATCTGTTTTGAGTGGGTTGCTAAATTTTTTAGACAACAATTTAGAGTACCGTGTAATGTATATGGATTCTGACGCAAACAGCAAACCAGTAGATGTGATGAGCTTGAGTGTTGGTCATGGAGAGATTTTTGGAAAAGATGGTTGGATCATGAAATTTAGCAAACATCGTAATTTACTAAAAGAGGATTTATATGATTATGATCCCAAACCAGAATAATTTAAATATAACTTACTCTGGCAATTGAGGTATAAAACTTCAAGCCAACCTTCCCGCCATATACGCTGTAGTCCAGGCTGCTTGAAAATTATAGCCGCCGGTGATGGCATCCACATCCATGATTTCGCCAGCGAAATACAGGTTGGGAATGACTTTGCTTTGCATGGTGATTGGATCGATGTCTTTCAGACTTACGCCACCGCAGGTGACAAATTCTTCCTTGAAGGTAGTCTTGCCTTTCACTTCGTAAATATCATTGGACAGAACCTTGACAAGTTGATGTATGCCTTTCTTTCCCAGTTCGCCCCAAATTTTTTGAGAAGGAAGATTTGTTTTGGACAACAAGTATTCCCACAATCGGGATGGAAGTGAAAATGGGCGAATGTTATTCAAAAGCTTTTTTGGGTTCTCTTCGGTGATTTGAGTTATTTGAGAATAGAGCTCATTGTCATTTTTAATATTTACCCAATTGACCTGCACTTGAAAATGGTAATTGCGCTCGTAAAGTTCTCTTGCGCCGAAAGCAGAAAGTTTGAGAATGGCAGGACCACTCATTCCCCAATGGGTAATCAAAAGTGGACCTTCATTGATCAACTTACTTCCGATGATTCTAACTCT
>JAHDDD010000095.1 GCA_020629535.1 Saprospiraceae bacterium | reverse complement strand
ATATTGCATCATATCATCAAGCACCAAAAAAGCAAGAACTTGAATCCAAATCGCAATTTCAGAGAAATAGTTTTCGTAAAATGGAAAGTAGGACACCATAAAAAATATTGTCACAACAAAGATCAATGGTTGAATCATGGTAGGCAAGACCAACAAACTCACTATCTCGATAGCATAATCGTCTTTACTTCGTTTGCCCTCAAGATAAAGTCCACCCATTGCCTCTATGGCACCCAGTATCAATAACATCATGGCTGGTATTCCCTTACTCAATAATTCTGCAGGCATATTTTTACTTTACTCGATGAATCTACGAAAAATATGCGTTTTAGCAACTGAAGTTTAAAGCGTTGATTGTCAAATTAGTCAGAAATCAGGCTCTTAAATTCAAAACTCAAGTCACCTACCAAGAGCCGATTTTCAAAATCAATGCCACTGTATTTTCCTTTTGCATTGCAAGAGTGCTCGCAAACAAAAGATGTTTCTAATTTTAATGCTAGCTTTATAAAACAATTTCTTAAATGAGAATACATGTCCGATTCGCAGTCTAAAGTTTTGGTGTATGAGGTTTCCGGAAAGCGAGCTCTTCAACCTTTGAGCTTTTTATTTGCCATGTTGGCGTTCATGTTTTTGGGTTTGGCTGCAGTGATGATTTATATTTTTGTTTTAGCACACACAACATTCTCCTTGCGTGCGTATTACAAGCCGCTGTTTTTTTTAGTTTTTGGATTGATATTCATTTATCGGTTCATTCAAATCCGTATAGATCTTTCAAGAAATAAAAACATTTCCATCGAAGGCAGGGTGGCAAACATGAGGTTCGGACAAATAATGCGTTCCAATAAAATGACCATTGAAAACATGAATGGTTTTATGGAATTAGGAAAACTTTCAACGACACTAACAATAGATTTCCCAAGCGCAGTTGGAGCTAAGGTGAATGAAGGAGATAGAGTAGAACTTACTTTGACATCAGGTTTGAAGATTATGCTTAAATGTTACCTTTTGAAATGATGATGTGAAATTACTTTTGCTCTGAAATATCGTAGAATATTACTTCACGCCTTAATCACTCCCATTGGTCAATAAAAAGAATATGTCTTTTCCATTGTGGAAAATCAAAAAGGCATCATAACCCAAATTATGAAAATACTTGCCAAGTGGATTTTCCTTGTTGGCTTCACCCATTGGACGATAATAGTGAGTGTCCATGTCGTGTAAAAAATCCAACTCCTCTTTTGAACTATTGACATAATCTCTTGGCATGGTATAAAAGGTCCACTCTTTTTCGTTATCTATGTTTAAATAATTTGTGAATCGACCAATTAATTCTCTCGCATATCCTTCATCTATTTTTGTACCGTATGGACCTTCATGGAAATGTACTCGTTTGGTGATCAACATATCCAACAAAATATCATGAAATTCATCGAAGCTAATAATCTCTAATTTCAATTGAAGATTCTTGACTTCCAATTCATCTGTTTTTTTCCATTTACCATATTCTGCATCGAGGAAAAATTGGCCGTTGCTAATGTAGGCATAGACGAAGTCCTCAACATTTAAATCAGTGGAAGGCAATTGACAGGAAAAGAAGATAGTATTGCTGTTGAGTGTAAGCTCAGTTTTTAAAATAAATTCATGTTCGTGTTTCATAATGATAGATAAATTTCACATTGAAATTAGGCCAAAATAAATCTGGGAATATTTTCTATTACTCCAATCTGATTATCGAGGAGTTTTGTCTGTGTTGAGGATAAGTTTTAATTAGCTAGCAACACATCACCAATATAAATATCTTTCACTCCATTCTCAAATAGTACTTCTGAATGGTAGACAAATATACCAGCGTTTAAATATTCACCATTGAACGTACCATCCCATCCAAAATCTGGATCAGTTAATTCAAGGTTGAATTGTTGAAACAATTTATTACCCCATCGGTCGTATATGACGAAATAGTTAATCATTTCTACATTTTCTTCAGTAGTATAAAATTTGAATTTTGAATTGCCGGTTGTGTTATCATTGGGGGTGAAAACATTGGGTATGAAAAGATCAATGTTTTCATTCTGATTTTCAAGTACATTGATATTTATCAAAATGGAAGCTGAGCAACCATATATGTCAATAACGATAAGCTCATAGCTCGTGCTTTGTGCAATATTTACAATAGGGTTTAGGCAATCTGTACAGCTGAGACCTGCTCCATCAATCCATTCAATGCTTGCAATCTCATCTGTTGAAATATTGGTACTCACCTCAATTTGGTGATCAGTATCCATGGCAATTTCTAATTGGTCGATGGTGTAAAGTTCTAATTCATCGATGGTGGCAATCACAATGGTTGTATCAATTTCACAGCCATTCACATCTTGAATAGTCAATGCGTTTTCACCCACCGGCAATGTTGAAAGCTGCTCAATTGGAATAAATGAATCCTCGTTTAGAGAAAAGAGATATGGTTCATTTCCTCCATTAATCGAAAGATTAGTAACTGTGGAAAAGTTGTCATCGCAATTTATGTCGGAATATTCAAAGCTCTCAATTTGTAAGCCGCTTTCATTTTGAATCACTTGAAATTGAGTAGAAGTTTGACAGCCATTGTCGAGATTTGTTGAAGTCGCAATAAACAAACCTGGATTGTTGACAGAAATATTCAATTCATTTGAAACAAATTCATTTTCTAAATACCAATTATAACTGTGATTTTCAAGTGCATCAAATATTGCCAAATCAATCGGCTCCAGATTGCATTCAAGGGTATCTCCGATAATGTTTATTGGGAAAGTTGTAGTGTCAATTTCAACCATGTGAAGCAGACTATCTGTGCAGCCATTGCTTCCTATTGCCGTAACCAATATTGGACCGGACTCTTCGATGGTCAATTGATTTTCTTCAGATATGATCGAACCGTTAGATATGAAGTTGTATGTAATATCTGACTCACTGTTTTGAATCACAATGAGGGCTTCTTCATTATAGCAAGATATGTCTTCTGTTTGAAGAATTATATTGGGTGAAATTGTATCAATTGGAACATCAATCAGTATGGAATCAATACATCCATTATCACCAACAACCATAAATTGATAGGTTCCTGATTCTGAAGCGATGACCATTTCTGAATTGGAAATGGGGATATCGTTAAATGTCCACAGGATTGATTCCCATTCACTTTGTACTTCTGCTTGTAAATTTATTTCAGTTTGTAGACAGGTTAAAGTGTCAATGGGTAGGATGTCAAATTCAGGACGATCACTTGATTCAATAATCTCAATCATCGCAGTGGTGGTGCATTGATTGGATGCTAAGAGGTCGACTTGATAAAGGCCACCTTCAGAAACACTCACTTCCGGATCATTGCTGAATGATTGACCTGCGAAATACCATTCAAAAAATTCAAAGTCGTATTCACTCAAAATTATGTCAGTCATTCCCGTGATACAATCAATGGTGTCTGCAAAAATCTCAGGTGTAATTATGCTAGTGTCAATGACCAATTCTTGTGTGACTGTATGGCTGCATCCGTTTGTGTTGAAAAGCACTGCTTCATAAATGCCTGGAATATTTGGATCGATATCAATTTCATTACTTGCAAAACCATTTGGACCGGACCATTCGATACTGATAATATTATTGGAGTCAAGCCAGGAAACTGTACTTGAGGTTACAACACAATTTAAAGTGTCAAATTGTATGTTGCCAGAGGGGGAAATTGTGTCAACTTCAACCTCATGTTCAATCATGATGTCACAACCATTGTTTGAAAGAATAGCAATGTCGTATATCCCAGCATCCATCACAATCGCATTGGAGTTTGAACTCAAGTTTTGTCCTTGGTAAGAAATAGAATAGGAGACAGAGTCATCTATGTCTAAAGTGATTTCGGATTGTGGGTTGGAGCATGTTATGATGTTGGAGCTAATGCTAAACTCTGGCAGATCTAAGTTTTCTTCTATGGAAAAGGATTCTTCATATGTGCATCCATTTGATGAGGTGACAAGCAGCGTATACAATCCGGCGTTAGAAGTAGATAATGTGTCAGCATCTGATATTTCGAGACCATTAGATAGCCAGCTAACAGATTCTAAAGAGCTTGAACTTGTAAAAGAATTTATAGAAATGGGATTTTCGCAATCAATGATGGTTGATGGAGAGAAGTCGATCTGTGGACTAATTGTATCAATCGTAATTTCCACTTGTGTAGACACTTCGCAACCATTGATGCCAGTAGCATGGTATATGTAATTTCCAGGTTCAAAAATTGATAGAACCATTGACTCATTCATATTTTGATTTGGCAATTCCCAATATCCCTGAGCTAACTCAAGAGAACTTACAAGCTCTATTTCAATAGTTGGATTGTTGCAGTCTAAGACGGTTGGGCCCTCAATCGAAAGTTCGGGAATTTCCTCGTTCTGAATGAGTTCTGCTGAGGCTGTATTGGTGCAACCATTTTGAGAAGTAACCGTAACAGTATATGTTCCTACTTCGATATTCGAAATAGTCAGCCCCGTAAACATGGCACCTGAAGGACTGGACCATTGAGGGTTTACGTTTGGTTCGTTTGATATTATAGATAAGGTTCCTTCAGGTTCATCGCATAGTAAAGTGTCATTCAACACTTGAATTTGAGGAATGTCAAAATCGGAAAGAATCTCAATGGAGTCTTTTTCTTGACAACCAAAATCATCAGTAAAATTGACGTAATAAATACCAGCTGATCCGATCTGAATTTCCTCACCTTGGTCATAAAATGTTGTTCCGAAATACCAATCAATTTGAAAGTTGTTTTCATCTGCTCCACTATTAAGGAAAGCAACAGGCATTAGACAATCTAAGTTATTGCTTGTAGAAAGATTGTATTCGAAACTTGGAATGTATTCATTGATGATGATGCTATCTTCGCTTGTGCATCCATTCATATATTCAACGGTAAGGTAGTATGTTCCCGCCTCAGTTACAGTTATTGAATTGTTTTGATTCGGGAGTGGACCTAAATTGTTAGACCATTGATAGCTTGAAATATCAGCTTCGGTTGATATGCTTAAGTTGCTTGAAGACGTATTGCAATCAAGATCGTTGCTAGAGACGAGTTCTATGTCTGGTGCAACATTGTTTAAGCTGACTTCAAAACTAGAACTTGTGCTACATTGTGTGAAGTCATCGATAACTGTTAGGGTGTATGTGCCTGCCCCAAAAATTTCAACCATTTCGTTGTCTTGATTTAGGATGTCAGGTCCATCCCAGATAAAAGTGCCATTGGGAACATTTGTGTCTGCGATGATGGTGATAGAGTTTTCTCCACATTCTATGACCGAATCAGGTATTTCTTCAATAGTGGGAATAAATCCAATGTCAAAAACATCGAAGTACTCTTCCTTGGCGCAGCCATTTTCATCTGTGACAGTAACAACGTATTCACCTGGTGCATCTACTGTGATGATGGATGAGAAGATGAAGTCGATAATATTGCCATCATTTGTCGACCATTCAAAGTCGTAATTTTGGTTTTCAGGTTCAACAAATATTTCAAGCATGACTTCCTGATTGTTGCAACTTATTTCTTCTGGTAAATTATGACTCAATTCATATTCACTGAAGTGCACGGTAAAAGACTTTTCCACTACACATAATTCGGAAAAGAAAATGTTGTCTAAGGCAAAGTCATTACCTGATGCTGCTGTATTTTGATTAACGACGCATATGGTTGCCGTTGAGTTTGATTCAGATTGCCATGTCTCGTAGAATTGTTCAACGGCGCAGGGAGAACCACCGGTAAATGAACTTCCAAGTAAATCACCATTGATTGAAAATTGGAGAATGGGAGGAGGATTGTTGATATTCATCACATCCGCACTGAAGATATAAGTTGAGTTTGGATTTATCGATACATCCGTACAATATACATTTACATTGGTAACTGTTGCAGCATTCATAACCATCATCAATCCATCTGGAGAACTACAGTTGGTCCAAAGATTTGGACTTTGTACATCGATATTAAACCATCCTTGACCAAGACCATCAAGATTTGTTCCCGGATTGAAAATATATTCTGAAGTGAATCCAGAAAAACCTGATTCAAAATCACCATTGTTTACCAAATTAATTGTACCCAATTCAGTGGCACACAATGTGAATGTTTCTGTTTGATCGATAAACACTTCAGGTTCCAGATCAGAATCTTCAAAGTAACCCTGATCTGATTTCCAAAAGAAATTGAGATAGTCGCCTGAAATGTTCGCTTCAATATCTAGGTCCGTTTCTTCACAGATGGTGATATCATCTGGAATTTCAATATCAATTCCACAAGGTGATTGGAAAAAGAAAAAGATGAAAAAGAAATGGGACATAGTCCTTCGATGATATTGAAAATATGAACTCTATAATAGGTCTTTTAGTGATGTTATAAAAATATATTTGACATTAATGAGATCAGGAGAGGAAACATTCCAAAAAACAAACAATGTGATGTAAACATGTTGATCTTGTTTCACATATTAGTTAGGTATATAAGTGGGACAATGTCAAAGCCAAATCTAATAGACTTTATGTTGAAAAACTTGAAGGGAAACTAAATCTAATGACTATATGTTTAAAATATGAGCAACTGAAAAGTATAACCCTTTTATCAATTGATAATAATTTTAGTTGCTTCAGAATGTCCATCTAAATAATACAATTGTAGGATGAAAAATCCTTGTAGGTCAGTCAAGTCGATGATTGGGTTTTCTGTGCTTATCACGGTTAGATGTACGATCTCACGACCTTGATAATCAATGACCTTTATTTTTTCAATTCCTAACAATTGATTATCAATAAATATCAAACCATCACTTGGATTGGGGTGAATAGTAGTTTTTGAATCTTCTACGTTGGTATTATTGACCATTATTTCTGCTTTAACATTGTCTAGAACTACGGATATAAATCCAAGATCACAATCATGTTTGGACATTTCTTTTTGATATCCAATGGGTTCGAATTGAATTATTAAACTATCGATATCTGGATCTATGGTGATCTTGTGATTTACATTTCCTTCGAATAATTCATTGTGTTCAGCATTGAAAATAATACCAACGCCAGGTTGTATAAGTTTGACCTCAAATGATGCAGGAGCATCGATTGTGTCAATTGTGAGATCATATTGTAACATGAATTCTGGTCCGGGAACTTTGAAGTATTGCGATAAATCGCCATTACCTAAACTTTCTGCCCCTGGCGGATCCATGCTTGTGCAAGGTAAGCTATTGTCCATGCGGACGGCTTGGTTCAAATCTAAAAACACTTTTCTGCAAGCACCAAACCAAACTCCATTGCAATACCAATCAATAGGAGTTTCATAGCTGTAAGTAGAGTCCCATTGTTCAAAATCATGATTGATAATCTGACCAATTGAAGTGTTGAATGAAAAGATTATGAAAATTAAGTGGATTTTCATTTGTGATTGTTTGATCTTACTTAGTTTAAAGCTGACCTCCACTTCATGCATCCACATCCAATTTATCCTGCATCATCGGGAACAAATATCGGGAAGGCTAAACTTCTTTCAGTTTATACAATTAGAGGTTATGTTTTTTACTAGTTAATGTCATGCCATGCGTAAAATATTCAATTTCAAGATGAATAAAAATTTACTTAACAAAGTTCCAAATATAAAAATATAAGTATGTCGTCTTGGCACTAAAAAGGACACCGAAAGATCTTTCACTTGACTTTAATAGCCGTTAATATACCTTTAAAATTGTCGCAAAACTCATCTACATTTTCATGGCTAAAGCACAATGGTGGTTTGACTTTGATCACATTGTTGTCGCGACCATCTGTAGAACAAAGAATGAAGCGATTTCTCATATGGTTTTTGATTTGATGGGCGATTTGTGTGCCTGGTTTCTGGCCATCCATGATTTCAATGCCTAGAAAAAGTCCTTCTCCACGTACGTCTCCAATCAAATCGAATTCTTCTTTAAGCGCAAACAAACTTTCTTTCCAATGGGCTCCAACATTTGCTACGTTTTCTGGCAGTTTTTCATCTTCAAGAACATTCAATACTTCCAGTCCAACGGCACATGAGACTGGATTCCCACCAAATGAACTGAAGAATTCCATGCCGGTTTCAAATGATTGACAAATCTCTTCTGTGGTGATGACAGCACCGATTGGGTGACCATTTCCTATGGCTTTACCTAAGATGACTATGTCTGGAATAACTTCCTGATATTCAAATCCCCAAAACCAATTGCCGAGACGACCAAATCCTGTTTGTACTTCGTCAATGACGCATACACTTCCTAGCTCACGAATAAGCTTGAATATCTCTTTTAAGTATCCTTGTACCATTGGAACTTGACCTCCGCATCCTGATATTGGCTCAGCAATCAGACAAGCAGGTGTAATTCCTTTCTCATGGTTGTCAAGGATAATATTCTTTGCTTCATGAATGTATTGCAGAGAATTTTTCTGACTTCCAAAAAGTTTGGGTAAAGGAAGTGCATGTACCCAATCTGTATTACCATTGCCACCTTTTCCTGCGTACTTGTAGTGACTTAAATCAATTCCATGTTGGGTGTTTCCATGGTATCCATCTTCAATAACGTATACAGCATTCCGTTGGTTGTGTTGCTTTGCCAGTCGAAGTGCTAGATCAGAAGCAGCGCTGCCACTATTTACGAAGCATACTTTGTTTAGTTTTGGAGGAAATTTGGAGATCAATTTCTCAGCATATTCTCCCAAAAGATCGTAGTGGTATCTTGTATTCGTGTTTAATTTCTTCGATTGTTCAGATATGACTTTTGTGATTCTTGGATGAGCGTGACCCACAAGTGGAATGTTGTTATATGCATCTAAGATTGTATTCCCATCAAAATCATACATATATTGAAAGGCAGAAGATTCCATGAAAATGGGTTCGTCATAGCTGACTGAAAGCGCGCTAGAAAAGTACTTCTTTCTATTTTCTAAAATTGTACTTTTCCTTGGTTTATTGTTATGAATTGGAAATCCACAAATCTGATACATTTCCTTACTAAACAGAGTGGGAGAGAGCTTGATCCAGTTTCGCAATAATGGCCACGCATACTCCTCACTAACGGATGTGTATTTGTTATCTGGTTGATTGATTCTTGATAATGCTGCTTGGGTGACAGTGGTAATCCATCGACCGGCGATCAGATAATACAAGACGGATAGTTCATCCTTTGACAAAGGAAGAACTTTGTGATAAGCGCCAATGATCGATTTACAGGTTTCAACATATTCGTCAGTATACATTAAAGCATATGCAATGGCGATGGCAAGATCATTGACCATCTGTGAATAGCAACAATCCCCAAAATCAATCAATCCCGTTATCTTTTCTTCATTCGCTAGAATATTCCAATCATTGATATCTCCTTGAATGACACACATCCTTAGACTATCAATTTTTGGTCGAACAAACGTTTCATGCTGATCCAGAAAATATTCAACAAGCCTTTGATCTGTTGGTGAAAGGTACTTCACCGCCGGTCCATTTAAATAGAGATATTGTAAGTCCCAAACAGATTTCTTCATGCATAAATTGTGCGGTTCAATTTTTTGCAATTCTTGATGGAACTTAGCTGTTGTCTTCCCCAAATCCTCAAAATGGTGATTTGTGATTTTTTGATCCTTCCAAAATGAACCTGGGACAAAACTCAAAGCCCTGATGATGTATTTATTTCCATCTAATTCAACTGGACTAGAGCCCATTATTACTTTCGGCAATGCAATAAATTCAACATGGCTTAAACCATTGAGTAATTGATCTTCCGATTTGAGTGATTGAATATTTACACTTGCGTCATATACCTTCAATACGTATTCCTCCCCTTCAACAGACCGGAGTTTGAAGTTCTTGCAATCATATCCTACCAGCGCATTGATCTCTGATATGTTTAGCTTAAGTTGATCAGAGATCCATGTAATGTCAATGTTCAAAATACTGTAACTTAAGTGGTGAAGCCTATGCCAAAAGTGAAATACGGGCTACTCAAATTGATATTATCATCGAGGTTTAGATTTCGATTTAAACGCCAGCTTTCATTATCATAATGCAAACGATATCCTGCACCAAAGAATATTGTGAGTGGCATGCCTCCCGCCTGAAAACGAGTCCCAATATTCAATCCTCCATCGATGGGCAATTGGAAAGAACCCAAACGGAAAGTCTTGGTGTCTGAGTTCAATATTCCATCCAAAGAATCAGAATCTGCATTTTCGAGAAAAGTAAATTGATAGTACATCAGATTTAAGACGGCATATGGCTTTATGAAAAAATGTTTTCGGTCCACCGTGAGATGTTCTCCTCCAACACCCAAGCCCCATCCATTCAGTTTTATAGAATTGGATGAAACTGCAGAGATATTACTTTCTCTTCTATGGTAATTTAAAACCACGAAACTTGCCCATGGTCTGCCTGTTGTTCGCTGAAGTTTCCATTGGAATTGAGTTCCTAATTCATTAAATTCAGGAAATTCATTGTTGCTCAGAATGCTGTTTATTTCATCTAAAGTAGTGATGTGTGCATTCATGACAAAACCATTGTATCCATTTCGAATAACTGGTTTGACATTATAATTGTCGGGCAGATCTTCTTGCGCATACGAGAAAACTGTTATAAATAATAGAAGTATGCTTGATTTCGTGCTTTTCATCTATTGGCGATTTATTTTCATGGCTTCATTGAGTTCTTTAAAGTCAATTTTTCCTTTACAAGTTTTTAAATATTCTGTAATGGCAATGGCTTTTCTAATTCTTGTATCAACATTTTTAGGTTTGGATACCAAATAGATTAAATTACGTTGCTTTCCTTTTGTCAGTGCATGAAATGCCTTATCAGCCTCCGGATCCATGGCAAATATTTCGGACAATTCTTCCGGCATTGGCATTCCATATTCGCTATTGTCTTTCCAAATTTCGACCTCCACTTCCGTTCCAATTTCAAGCTTGAGTTTTTTGCGAATCTCTTTGTTTATATTTATGAAGAAATATTCTTCAGCTTTATACATAATAGCACATGGAAATTCAATGGTATCATTCAGCCTGCAGATGACTCTTCGATCTTTTCCTTCAACAAATGCCTCTTTTACATTCTTAGGGACCGGAATGTGATAACTCCACAGCGCAGAATCAAGATTGGCCAACTTTGTCTTAAACTTTTTCTTTTTCATTTTAAACAATCAACTCTTCTAACATTTTGTCGAGTAATTCTGTTTTGTGTTTTCTGCGATATTGCATAATCCACCTCGGATGTGGTTGTGGAATGATTTCATCAAACCATTCGAATTCTTCATTCAATGCTTTCAGGAATTTGTAATTCTTCCCTTTGCCCCAGCAATATACTTTGTCTCTTGAAATATTAAATTCAAGTTGTCGGGCTATGTGTTCAACAATATGTTTCTTTACTGCTTTGTACAATTTCTGATCATCATAATAATTGTAATTAATTCCACCTTTGGTAAATCCCAACGGACAAACAGAACTAATATAAATTTGGCCAAAAAATTTCTTAGGACCGCCCATTGCATTGATTAATTCATAGACATACAGAGAAGATAATTCATGCTTCTTTTTGAATTCATTGTCAATCTTGCAAATATCTTTCAAGTGGATTGGATCAGTGAATGGAATACCCGTCACACCTGCACCAAGTCTCCCTGGATTGATTCCTAAAACGAGTTTACGTGATTTATTGTCAGCGTAGTATTTACCATAAAAAGATTGCATGGCGGCTTTTGTATTCGCATTCTCAAATGGAAATAATAACTCAATTCCTTTTGGTAATTTCCAATTGGGTTTGAGCTTGTCAAAAAACTCGAGTATCAGTTCAGCTTGTGTGCGCACCCTACAATGATAATTGATTTATTAGAGCAAAACAAACATTGTATTTGTGACTTTGTTGTCTATTTTATTTGAATCTTGTTTTATCTTGAATACGGAAAAGCTGTTTATTTGTAACTGAACTCATACGACTGCGTCACAATGACAGCAGTGTTTTACTCAATATGATCAATCAAATAGTATCATCAATAAAATTACTTGTCATCATTGGCTTGGCATTGACATGTACTATCTCTTCATGTACTAGAAACACAGATTTTTCATTTATAAAAAGATTGAAATTTGAAATTGCATCTGAAGTGCTTTTAAACAATGGTGGATTTACAACATTGGTTACTACATGTTTAGATAATTTTAATGAAGTGCTAGATGGGTATCCAACGGAAGATGACATTATTTTTCAGCACAATGACAGTACA
>JAHDDD010000094.1:8430-12349 GCA_020629535.1 Saprospiraceae bacterium | reverse complement strand
GGTTGGAAGGTACAAGATAGTCAATTTTGAGATAAGAAGGGTGAGAGATCGTTCGTTTTGCTCACTGAGAGATCGCTCGCGTTGCTCGCTGCGAGACCGTTCGCGTTGCTCACTGAGAGACTTTTTGGAACTCTGTGCACCTCTGTGAAATAGCTTTTTGAGACCGTTCGAGTTGCTCGCAGCAAGACACTCAAAACTCAAAACTAAAAACTAAAAACTGCCATCCTAGTCCTTAATAACCGGTGCACCAATTGCTTCCAAACCTACCTTCAATTTTTTTATTTTTCCAACTGAAGCATCCAACTTGGGTTTGACTTCATTTAGAAGATTGATAGATCGATCCAATGCTTTTTTGTGATTACCGGTAGGACCGTATGTGCTATTCATTACTGTCCAGCCAATGACTTGGGCATCGCCAGCAGTTGGGTTGTTTTTTTCGCCAATCTCTCTTTTGCTTTTGTTGCCACTTAATAAAGTCTCCACCTCTTTTAGCTCTTTTTTAAATGCTTTGATTTCTTTGAATAAATTTACGTCTGTTTCATCTGCTTTGGTATATGCCTTTTCCATGGCAGTGACGGTTTTAAAAGCATCTTTAAGTTGACCTCTTGCCAACGATAATTCAGATGAGAAGTCTTCGTACTTTTTCCGGAATGCCACCATTTCTTCAGGGCTCGCACCTTCAAGTGTAGGCTCGAAAATTGGAACAACCTCAAAAGATTGTGGCTTACAAAGTGCTCGTTCTTCGCCTTCATGAAGCTCAACCAATGATGCAGTATATTTTCCAGGAGCTGCTAGATAACCGCGACCCGTATCCCACCAAGATGGTTGACGTTTACCCGCATTGATATCAATGATTGCTTTTGATGCAACATCCAAATGCCACGCAACTCTATTGATTCCCTTCTTAGAAGGAGCATCAATTCGCTGAACAGTTTTAGCATCTTTGTCTTTGATGATAATTTGAATTTTGGGACTTTCTTCATTTGCTTCCTCATCCAATTTATCCCAACCAGGAAATGAAATGTTTGACTTATTTTCTTTTTCGGCTTCCTTCCTTATTTCTTTCGCGGATTTGTATTCCTTGTTTAAAAAGTATGAAATGATGGCGCCATAAGACGGATTTTCAGCCAGATATGTATTGTCGCCCTGACCATAAATACCTTCAACTTCTTTGTACCACGGAGCGGTTCTGATCGGGTATATTTTAGCCTCTTCTCCTTCGTGATCGGCTTCCTTAGTTCTCAATGCGCTATAATCATCGAGTATATAAAAGCTCCTTCCGAAAGATGCCGCGACCAAATCATTTTCTCTTCTTTGAATGGTAATATCTCGGAATGAAATAGTAGGCAAACCTCCTTTCAATTGGGTCCAATGACCACCACCATTATTGGTAAAATAAATGCCAAACTCTGTTGCAATAAACAACAAATCGGGATCTACATGGTCTTGGACAATTCTCCAAATCAACAATCGGTCAGGTAAATTTCCTGTTATTTTTCGCCAGGTGGTTCCTGCGTCAGTACTTTTGTAAAGATATGGTTTGAAGTCTCCATATTTGTGATTGTCAAATGCTGCATATACAGTCTTACCGTCATGTAAGTCACCTCTCAGATCATTGGTGAATGCAGTGGCTGGTAATCCGGTGATTCTGTTGGCTTCAATTTTTCTCCAACTTTCTCCACCATTGTTACTCACTTGCACAATACCATCATCTGTACCTGCATAAAGTAAATTTTCATCTTTGCTTGATTCAGCCAATGAAGTGATGGTGTTGTAATTTGACATCGCATCTACATCCCATGGATTGTCCCAGCTTTGTTGTCGTCCCATGATGGGCAATTCTATTCTGTTTTGATTTTTTGTCAAATCATCACTAATGGGCGTCCAATCATCGCCACGATTATCTGATCTCCAGACTCTTTGTGACGCAAAATATATTCTGGTCGGATCATGTTGACTCACCAAGATAGGAGCATCCCAATTGAATCTTTCATATGGCTCACCTTGTGCGGGTTCTGGTCTTATGTAAACTGATTCGCGCGTTTTGTGATCAATGCGCCAGAGAAATCCTTCTTGAAATTCTCCGTAAGAAATATTTGGATTGCCTGGTTCAGTTGCTGATTGATGACCATCGGCACCTAAAACAATTTGCCAATCTCGATTCATGATACCAGACGCACGTTGGGTACGTGAGGGCCCTTTGTGTGACCCATTGTCTTGTGTGCCTCCATAAACATTGTAGAATGGTTCGGCATCATCGACGGCGAGCTTATAATATTGGGTCAAAGGCAAATTGCTCATAAATCGCCAAGACTTACAACGGTCAAATGTCTCATACAAACCTCCGTCAGTTCCGAAAAGTACATAGTCTTTATCATTATTTCTCCATGCAATGGCATGCGAGTCTACATGTTTGTTTTTCTCATTCATCTGATAATAATTTTTACCATGATCATCGGAAATCAAAACATAATTATTCATCAAATAAATACGACCTTCCTGATGTGGGTCTGCATACAATTCTTGATAATAGTGCGGGCCTGTTCCACCAGCGACCATATCGCTTTGCTTGGTCCATGAACTACCTCTGTTGGTGGACATGAAGAGACCACCTTTCTTTCTGTCCAATTCTATCGCAGCGTATATCCGGTCAGGATTAAAGGGGGAAAGAGCAAGACCAATTTTTCCAAGATTACTTGTTGGGATTCCGCTTGTAAGTTTAGTCCAGTTTTCTCCACCATCTACACTTCTGTGGATGCCTGAACCAGGTCCTCCACCCATATACGCAGCCACGGTTCTGTGTCTATCCCAAGTGGCAGCATAGATGACATTTGGATCTCTTGGGTCGAGCACAATATCGGTGACTCCGGTCCATTGATTGTCACCAAGTGTTTGTTTCCAACTGGCGCCTCCGTCTGTAGATTTGTACAAACCACGTTCTCCTCCTTTGCTCCATAATGGACCCTGCGCTGCCACCCAAATGGTATTAGAGTCCTCTGGGTGGACTATTATTTTCGAGATATGCTCTGATTTTTCCAATCCTGAATTTTTCCATGATTGACCACCATCATGACTGACATAAACGCCATCTCCAAAACCAACGTGACGACCACCTACGTTTTCTCCGGTACCTACCCACACAGTATGTGGATTGTTTGGGTCTAGAGTTATACATCCTATAGAATAACTTGTTTGATTTTCAAAAATGGGTGTCCATGTGGTTCCAGCATTGATTGTCTTCCAAACATTTCCAGATCCCACCGCTACATACATGATATAATGATTGTCTGGATGGATGGCTATATCGGCAATTCTTCCTGATGTAAGTGCAGGGCCAATGCATCTAAATTTTAATCCATCGTATGTTGAGGACTTTAGAAAGGTAGAGTCAACTTGTGCATCAGAAAAGAAGCATGAGAAGATAAACAAAACTAGTATAAGGTTCTTCATGGTTAATAGAGCTTTGTAAAAGAAATATGACCCAAGATAAATATTTCAGATTCCCCGCAAGACATATTTACGTTCATATTCAGTGGTATAAGAATTCTCTTTCTTTCGTGTAGAATGGTCTTCCTACCCAATCGGGCACGAATTAATTTCGAATAATATATTGATTAATAGATGAAGCTGAGATCACTAGATCTCTAAGCAATTCTCGCATTTTAAAAATAAGTCTTTTAGCTGATTATGATAATTTATTGTAGCAGCATATTTGAACTTTATTTAAGATCTATATTAACACACAATTTCATGAACACTCAAACATCTAAACCAGAGAAATCTGAGGGGAAAAAATCTGAAAGCTCGGCTTTAAAACAGAAAGTCACAAAAGTAAGTAGGAAAGCAACGGCAAAGAAAGCAACGGCAAAGAAAGCGACAGCAAAGAAAGCGACAGCAAAGAAAGCGACAGCAAAGAAAG
>JAHDDD010000094.1:0-8330 GCA_020629535.1 Saprospiraceae bacterium | reverse complement strand
AAGCGACAGCAAAGAAAGCGACAGCAAAGAAAGCGACAGCAAAGAAAGCGACAGCTAAGAAAGCAGCAGCAAAGAAAGCAACAGCAAAGAAAGCAGTAGCGAAAAAGGCAATAGCGAAAAGAGCAACATCCAAGAAAAAAAGTAAATAGACATCGAAGAAAAATTAATTATTTCTTAGCCGAATTTTGCTTTAGTCTAATGACGCTATCCTCAGGAGGTGATGGACAAGTTCCATCACCTCGTTCCATTTATTTTTGATGATCTACGCATTTTACCTATGATTCAAATTACGCTTTTCACTTGAAATCTGGTTTTACCAACTGTTCTAATATAGTGTAGGTTTACTTGATGCTAATTGTGTACCAACTCATTATTGCTTATGTCCTAAATTGGTAAGTCATGTCAAAATTGAAAGTATTGATACTAACGGATCATAGTATGCATTCTTCTGAAAACTCTTTGTATGCACTGGCTCGTGAAATGTATTTACACTCAAAAACAGATAGCGTAGATGTAGCATCAAGAGCGACAGATTTGAATGTTTCATTCTTCAAAGGTCAATCTAGTGACTTATATGCGACAAGCATAGACCATAATTTTTATTTTGATGAAGAAGAACACCCACTTGACCTTAGCTATTCAAAAGTAAGCCTAAGTGACTACAATCTTGTTTGGTTAAGACTACCACCTCCTTTGACGAAGTACTTTTTAGATTTTTTATCGAATACTTTCCATCATGGTCAAGTTGTAATAAATAACCCATTGACCATATACGAAACAGGTAGTAAAGAATTCTTAATCAACTTTGAATCTCTTTGTCCACCGATGAAAGTATGTAAAACCAAAGAGGATATTGTATCAATGCTTGATCAATTTCCCATAGTATTAAAACCATTTAGAGAATATGGTGGAAAAGGTATTGTTAAGTTGGATAAAGAATTTGCTGAATTTAATGGCAATAAAGTTTCTACCCAAGACTTTTTGGAGAATTTACCGAACGAAGATGTAGAATATCTTGCAGTACAATTTTTGAAGAACGTGAATCAAGGAGATAAAAGAATAATTGTCGTCAATGGTCAAGTGATGGGAGCTTCTTTGAGGTTGCCTTCAAAAGATTCATGGTTATGTAACATATCTATGGGTGGTCGTTCTGTAGAAGCTACAGTGACGGATGAAGAAATTGAAATTGTCAAATGTGTGGATAAGCTATTATCTCAGAAAGGAATAGTAATGTACGGAATCGATACGCTGGTCAATGACCATGGCAAACGAGTATTGTCAGAAATAAATACAACCAGTATCGGAGGTTTACCACAAATTGCTAATTTGAGAAAAGAACCATTGGTCGCTACAGCGATAGATTTGATTGTACAATATTGTGAAACAAACCAATTGAAACGAAATCAGTGAGTAAAGTTAAGGTTATAGATGAATTAAAACTACAAGATATCCCCGCTGGTATGATTACTAAATATTGGCTTACGCTAGTAGAAGACGGTATGGGGATACCTGTTAAATTGCCATTGTTGGTTGCCAAAGGAATTGAAGAAGGTCCTGTGGTTGGATTGACTGCTGCCATCCATGGAAATGAGTTGAATGGTATTCCTGTGATTCAAAGATTGTTTCATGAAATTGACCCTACAAAATTAAAAGGAACAATTGTGGGAGTTCCAATTGTAAATGTTCCTTCTTATTTGCGCAAGAAAAGAAGGTTTCTTGATGGAGTAGATTTGAATCACATCATGCCGGGTAAAAAAGATGGTACCGTAAGTCAAGTGTATGCATGGCGTCTGATCAATAAATTGGTCAAACATTTTGATTACTTACTAGATTTACACACAGCGAGCAATGGAAGAATAAATTCTTATTACATCAGAGCGGACATGAACGACCCTGTGGTAAAGAAAATGGCTCTATTGCAAAATGCTCAAATTATAGTCCACAATCCTCCCAGTGATGGAACTCTGAGAGGAACAGCCGATGAATTAAAAATTCCTGCCATTACCTTGGAGGTTGGAAATCCTAACCTATTTCAAAAAGGGATGATCAGAGATGGTCTTACTGGTATCCATAATCTACTCGGGTTTTTAAAGATGACAGATTCAATCGTTGAAGAGATTTCAGATGAAACCATTTTATGTGATCGTTCATACTGGATCTATAGTGATGTAGGTGGATTGCTTACAGTCTATCCGCAAGTCACCCAAGTTGTCAAAGAGGGCGAAACCATAGCGACGGTAAGAAATATTTTTGGTGATACAATCAAAGAATATAAAGCACCACAAGAGGGTGTTGTCATTGGTAAAAGCGTCAGTCCTGTAAACCAAACTGGAGGAAGAATTCTGCATTTGGGTGTTAGGAAATTATAGAAATCTTTCCAAAGATTGGCTTGGAAGGGTAGTTGTTGTGCATATTGTTTCATAGTAACCTCTCATCACTTCTAATTGTATTGATATACTTCAATGTAAAGTTGTTTTCTACATGTTCAAGAGCCTTAATACAGCCAATGGTTGGATCCTATTTTAGGCTTTTTTAAAATAATTTGCTTTTTTCAGCATCGCTTTGACATTTCAATGCATATACTCATCGATAGCGATCGCATTATTAAAAACTATCAATACATTTAGAAAGCATGAGAAATTATTTATTATTCATTCTAGGGCTATGTCTACTAGCATCTTGTCGAGAAGGGGAAATCATTGAAACCAATTCAACTACAGTAGAACATGGAGAATTGGACGGAGCATTTTATCAAGGTACAATTCAATCGGGAAACATTCCTATAGTAGGAGCAGAGATAAATGTTTATCAATCTGGGGAATTAATTGGTACTACTCAGTCTGATACTGAAGGCCATTACACTACCATTGATTTGAATCTGAAAGTCGGACCAGAAGTAACATTCGAAGTATTATTTGACGGATACAACCAAAAGGTTAGAAGGGTTGAATCAAATCAGCAAGTGTATAATGATTTAAATCTAAAATTATATTCCCAATCTGAAAATCTTCTTTCATCAGAATTGGCTTTCCCAGGTGACACTACCTTGGTCAAAATATATGGCACCTTTACTGATGAAAATGGACAAGGAATACAAGGAGCCACGTGTAGGAGTGTTTGGGATATTATTGAAGTCGTGCCTGGTGTGCAATGGACATCTAATGGTGGATATGAGAGAACTGATGAAAATGGGTATTTTGAAATGTTGGTTGAGCAAAATAAGAATATCTATTTCCAGTCTCATCTTTACGCAATGGATTGTACAACAATATTAACGGAGGGAGATGTACTACCAGGTTTGCCATCTTCAATTTTGTGGAATGATTTCATGGATTTAGGTATACTTAATCAAAGCACAGAAATTCTTGAAAAAGAAGACATTGAATCAGACATTTTCAAAAGTGAAATTCAAGGTAGATTTTTGGATTGTGAAGGTTCGCCATTCACTGGAGGTAGCATAGAGATTGTTATTTACACTGCCTTCACAGGTTGGTCCCAGAATCCTTTTCGGAGAAATAAACGAACAAGGTTATTTCCAAAGAGATATGAGTCTTTGCAATACATTGGATGAATTTTGGACAGTTATTACGATGAGGGACAATCTAGGATTTAGTTATTCTCAGGAAATAAATATGACTGCAGGTGGTATCTTTGATATTGGTACAGTTGAAGCTTGTCAGGAAAATAGTACAAAGTACGGAAGTATATCAATTGTCGTCGGAGACATCCAAACCGTTAATGACATAGAAGTCTTCCAAACGGAAGGAGAGCGATTTTCATTTGCCGGTGTGCCCAGAATGTTTGTTGGTCAGACCAAACTTATCATACCTCAATTAAATCTTGGAGAAAATACCATCTCTGAATTCAGAGTCTCAGATGGTGATAAATGGGGATTCCATTCATTAAATGGGGAGCTCACAGCAAATGTGACAAGCCTAGAAAATGGTTTTGCAAGTGGCACTTTTTCTGGAAATGGTATTACAGTAGAAGGAGAAAATTTTAGCCTTTCTGGCCAATTTAATTTACCACTTTAATTCGACCGTGGATTCTATAACGCATACACTGATCCATAAATGTTTGGAAAATGATAGGGTAGCCCAAAAGCTACTCTATCATTCAACAAAAGATTATCTTATGTCCGTAGCGTATAGATACAGTATCGATATAAATGAAGCTAAGGATATTTTGCAGAATGCCTACATTAAAATCTTCCATAATTTATCCAGCTTTAATTCAGACAAAGGAAAATTTAAAACTTGGGCAAGTAAGATTGTTGTCAATGAAGCCCTCCAATTGAAAAGAAAGAAAAAGGAATTTGAGTTACTTCAAGAAGTTGAGATCGTTGAAGCCTATACTGATATACCCGCACTTCATAAATTAACCATTGAGGAATTAAGTAAAATTATCAATATGCTACCAGAAGTGCACAGAGTGATTTTGAATATGTATTATTTCGAAGAATATACGCACAAGGAAATTGCAGAAATTTTGAATATCAAGAGTTCTAGTTCAAGAGCTCAATTATCAAAAGCCAGAAAACTTCTCATTAAAAAATGGGAATCATATAACCTGGCAATTTAATCAATCATGATGGAGGATAAATTTGATAAAATAAAGCAAGCATTGAATAAAGAAGTCCCTGAATGGGATAGTGCAACTTTGTGGGATAATATTGAAGGAGAATTGCCAGAAGAAACTCGTAAAAGAAGAAGATTTTTCATCTGGATTTTCTTTGGAATTTTCTTTTCTGGGGTGTTGACTTGGTTTTATGTTTCAAACAATAATATTGAAAGCAATGATTATAAACACAATGTCATTGACTCAAAAACCAATTTCATAAAATCGGAAAAAATAAATAATCAGGATATATCATTGAATACAGTTATTTCGGAAAATCAGCCTCCAAAATCTGAACAGAAATCAACCAATGAGACATCTCATGAAATTGCTGAGGGAAAATCGTCAAATTCATTAAAACCTGAAAGTAAAAAGCCAAAGTTCAATGGTCAAAAGAAAAATGACAAACTTCAATTGAACACACCAGACCATCAAATGAATGAAACCATAAATCATGGAAAGGAAACTATTCTGATTGAAATCAATCCAAGCATACCGGCAAAGGTGTTTTTTCAAAGTTCAGGTATTGACACCATTGAGGATGAGCCGATTAAGCAAAATGTATCGATCGAATACGCCAGTCCGTTGATGCCTATTCCGACCAGAATGATTTGGAATCCAGGGACGAACCTCCGTAGAACGACAAAATTGGGATTGTCTGATTTTATTGTAGAAGGAGCGAACAAAGAAAAAGGGTATACTTTAGAAGAATTGAAAGATGTATCAACAAGCAAGAATTTGTTAAAAATCAATGTTGGCCTCGCTTATACATTTAGATCACTTAATTCTAACCTACATTCAAATTGGGATTCTTCTAGAAACACATACGAAACTCCTGTGGAGAGTTATAGTATCGATATAGAATATGAGCATAGGTTAAAGAAGAGAATGTCCCTAGCGATAGGATTGCAATGGAATCAAACCAATGAACTCTTCGAACATATAGATACAAGTGTACAATCTGAAATCATGTTCAGTGACACTGGGGTCATGCATGGCAATCTGTTTCTCCCTGGCGAACTGACCGAACACACCTATACTTATAAGCGATACAACTGGCCAAACAAATATCAAAGCTTGAATATACCTGTCACTTTGTATTATCAATTGATGAAACACAACAGTCAATTTCTTGTAGGCATTGGTGTCAACAATCAGGTTTGGTTCAAATATGATGGATATATTTTAAACTTACAGAGTGAAATTTCAAATAAGGTTTCTGATATTGGCGTACATTTTAAACAAACACGTTGGTTTTCATCTTTACACTCCAACCTGGTATACAGAAGAATACTTAAGAATTGGAGCTGGCACATCGGAATGGGAGGAGAGTTCGGCTTGAGATCAATTTCTGAAAATTTTGATCAACGATTTCATAGAGTTGGATTGAGAGCTGGAGTTGCATATTTGATCAATAATAAGTAAATAGTGCATGAATAAACCGCACCTTTACGAATATGCTACATCAGCTTGAAAATTGTGATACACTCTTCTTAGATCGTGACGGTACCATTAATGTGCGATTGGTCGATGCATATGTCAAAACCCCAAAGGAGTTTAAGTTTTTGCCTGGAGCATTAGAGGCGATCAAACAGTTTTCGAAATTTTTCAAATACATCATCATCGTAACCAATCAGCAAGGAATTGGAAAGGATCTGATGTCTCATGATGATTTGCGAAAGGTGCATGAATTAATGCTGATGCAGGTCGAACATTTTGGTGGAAGAATTGATGAAATATTCTATTGCCCTCACTTGAAAGCACTCGATCCATCATGCAGAAAGCCCAATCCGGGGATGGCTTTTCAGGCTGTCGAAAAATATCCTGACATTGAATTTTCGAAATCAATCATGGTTGGAGATATGCCATCCGATATTGAATTTGGTCGAAGACTTGGTATGAAAACAGTCTTAATACATGAAGAATTGGAAAATGAAGACTATTTTGGTGCAGATTTACGAGTTTCAAGTTTATCTGATTTGGCAACATATTTGATAAATATTTAATATAAAATAATCTGAAAATGAAGTATTTGGTCTCACTTTTTGCACTATTTTTTACCCTCCAAATTTCTGCTCAAGACCACTTTTTAGTTGATTTAGAACCCCGAAGTCCGGATGTTGAGGCAATGGTTCAAGCCTTTGAAGGCACGAAAGCCATTCCAATTATGGCTAATAATATCGACGGGCAGCAAGTGAATATTGGCTCATTGAAAGGCAAGGTTGTGCTTCTTTGGTTTTGGCACCTCAAATGCGACCGCTGTATCCAAGAGATATCAACGTTGAATCTTTTGCAGCAAGAATTATCAAACTTTGAGATCGTTTCATTTGCCAACGAAAATGGAGAAGAACTCAGGACATTTAGAGAATCAATGCCTATCGATTTCGATGTGATTCCAAGTAGTTCAATGCTTGCAGAGGGACCGTACATCGGAGAATTTGGATTCCCCAAAATGTTTTTCATTGATCAATCAGGAACCATCAAATGGGTATTTCCTGCCAAGGATTTTTCTTCTTCAAAATTTGATCTTTATAACATTGTCAAGAATCTTCACAAACAACTAAATCAGTAAAGCATGTCCTCACGAATTAATATTACTAGTGGGGCAAAATGGGAGTCGATCGTCGGATACAGCCGTGCCGTTAAGGTGGGTAACATCATTGAACTTGCAGGTACTACGGCCGCCCAAGGTGGCGAAGTTTTACATCCCGGAGATGTTGCTAAGCAGACTGAGCATATCCTGAATCTCTTTAAAAAAGTTTTAGAAGAAAACGGATCATCATTGTCAGATGTCGTTCGCACACGAGTATACGTTACAAATATTAAAGATTGGCAAGAAGTGGGGAAAGTACACGGTCAATTTTTTGGCGAAGTGATGCCAGCCTCAACAATGTTAGAAGTTTCCGCTTTGGTGGACCCAGAGATGCTGGTTGAGATTGAAGCAACAGCGATTATTTCAAACGCATAATTTCCAAGTACATTTATAAGGTAAAAGAAATATATTACACCATTCAAGGTGAAGGATTTCATTCAGGACGAGCGGCTGTATTTTGTCGATTTTCAGGATGTAATCTGTGGTCGGGCAGGGAAGAAGACCGTCACAAAGCCATTTGTCAATTTTGTGATACTGACTTTTGGGGTACAGATGGAGAAAACGGAGGAAAGTATACAGCCGATGCGTTAGCCTCTAAAATTTGCGATCTTTATCCTGATGAAAATCCATTTGTCGTGTGCACCGGAGGAGAACCTGCACTTCAAATTGATGATGCATTGATTTCTGCTTTCAAAGCAAACAACATTGAGATAGCCATCGAAACAAATGGTACCGTTGAATTGCCAAATGGCATTGACTGGATCTGTGTAAGTCCCAAAGCAAATACTGAAATATTGCAACAAAGCGGAAATGAACTGAAATTGGTTTATCCGCAGGCGGGTACCGATCCCAAAGATTTTGAAAATTGGAAATTTGATCATTTCTATCTCCAACCCATGGATTCACCCGAGCAAGCGTCAAACACGACGAAGTGTATCGAATATTGTTCAAAGAATCCGAAATGGAAGTTGAGTTTGCAGACACACAAGTATCTTGGAATTCCCTAACCAGATATTTGCCGATATTTGGTTCCTAATTTTAGGTGCAGAAGGCTGGATTTTTTACCATTAAGTATTCTAAGTTAAAACCAAATATTCTTCGAACTTTTTCTAAGCTGCAT
>JAHDDD010000093.1 GCA_020629535.1 Saprospiraceae bacterium | reverse complement strand
AAACTCAAAACTCAAAACTCAAAACTCAAAACTCAAAACTCAAAACTCAAAACTAATAACTCATCTCTTTATCAATCCAAACTTCACAGGGATATTGTAGATCACTTTTACTTTTCTGCCATTTTGAAGACCTGGTTCCCAGGAAGGCATTTTTTGTAATACATTGATGACAGCATCTCCACATCCACCACCGATGTCGCGCATAATTTTGATGTCTTCGACTCCACCATCTTTGTTGACGATAAACCTGGCAATGACCATTCCTTCAATGCCAATTTCTCTGGCCAAGGTAGGGTACTTTAGATTTTTGTAAACGTAAGCCATCAATTCATCGTTGGTGCAATCATTACGTTCGCTTTCGGAACTTAAATTCCTACAATTGGACAAAGTAGGCATTCTTTGAGCACGAATAACTGGCACATTTAGGTCTTTTTCTGGAGGTGGAGGCGGTGCTGGTGCAGCAACCTTTTTAGGTTCTTCCTTTGGCATCACGGGATCGATGTCTTCGTCGCCAATGATCGCATCTTCTACTTCCAAAGGTAATTCATCAACATATTCCACTTCTGGTTCTTCTGGAACGAATTCTATTGTTTCAGCTTTTTCAATTTTTGGAGGCTTTAATTTTTTTATCTTCTTTGGCGCATGTGTTCGAACCGGTACCGTCTCGTCTTCTTCTGGTTGATAACCAGTATCTTCGTAAAGTAATTCATATCCATAGCTGGTATAGTTGAGCAAGATGGTAGAAAGAAATAATCCTACACACATTCCAAACATCAGAAATTGCATTCTGTTATGGTCCCATTTGGGAGGTCTTTCATTTTTCATAATTTCCTTTTACATCAAGATGAATGTGAAAAGGAATTTGGTGGGAAGAATTGTGAATTTTAAGCCAATAACTTGCGGACTATGCTGCTGATGTCAAATGTGGATTAAATAATTTTTTATTTTTCATTCGGAAATACCAGAGAGAAGCAAACACCAAATCTTTGTAGCACACCCATTGTTTCGGTTTGCAGACCGGTGTTGAAATTGGAGTAGCCAAAGCTGAGTTTATTTGCGTTATTAAATGTTTTCTCGAAGCCAATGGAGGCACCCAAATAACTTCTTGTCTCATCTTCGTATTTCTCGTATACGAATCGAGGTTCTAAAAATACAGCCCAATTGTTTTGGAAATGATATGATGAAATCAAAGAAGCTGAAGGACGGATTACAAATTCCCATTCCAGATTTCCGGGCACAATGATGGTTTCAAGATTTGGTTCCAAAGCCATTGCGAACTTCGATGATCGGTCGCCAAGAAATTGGTATTTAAAATAAATGCTGTTTAGAAATAGTCCAGAATTGTGAAGTCCAATATCAAATCTGTCCGATACTCCGTAAGTGACATTCAATGAAAGATCTGGAAAAACTGCAGCAGAAGAATCAAAAATGGAGTTGTCTTCTGTTGCCAACATAGTAGATGCCGCTCCGCTCAACATGAAGCCATCTTTGCCTATGGTTCTCGCACTTTGAAATCGTGTCGTGTGCAAACAAGAAGTGAGAAAAATTACTGAAATCAGTATCCCAGCAATTCGTGGAAATTTGCAATTCATAATTATTGTTTTTTTGAGTTCTTCATGATCAACTATGCTAAAATTTAAATTGACTTTTTTCTAAGCAATATTCTTATCTTTAGGAGCTATCTTTCTTTGAAAAAAGCAGCCCCAAACTTTGAAAGGTGGTCATTGTTTAAATGAGAATAACACAATATTTTGAGAAAGACTAACTTATACCCTCTAATCCCAATTTTATTTGTTTTTCTAGGTTCATCCGTAATAAGCTTTGGGCAGCAGGATCAATTGATGAGTGCTAGTGAGCTGGAGAGCCACCTTATGGAGAAAATCATTGAAACCCAAAAAGTATATCATTGGTCGGAAGCTGAAGACCGTTTGATCTGGAATACAATTATCCACACCGACTCAATAGTAGCCATCGGATATACTGTACCCAACTTTGTAGGGCTTAACAGTCAAATGGGGAATCTTGATCTGGAGAGTGGTCCTTGGGCCGAAGTCCGATCACAACTGATCAAAGAATTGGTTGATAAAACAAATGATTTAACCGGAGGATCATACACAAGAAATCAGTTGTTGCCATATGGTTACAATCCGAACTTACCATACTTCATGGCAAAGATTCATCATGAAGATTTGGTAAACCATTTCACAACAAAACCAGAGATCAGATATTTCGAACCAACAGGTTTTGAAATCGGTAAAGAAGAATTAAGAAGTGGTGAAGGATGCGGAGATTACAGTGGAGCACTTGATCCGGCAGACTATACCGCTATAACACCTCAGTCTATCCAGTCATGGCATCATCTTGAGCACAACGTTGACGATGCTTGGTTGAATTCAAATGCAGGTGCTGGAATTACCATTGCTGTTATGGACACCGGTCTTTCGAGTGGTAATCCAAAATACAATGGTGAATTTACAGAAGGTGATTCTGGAGGAAGAACATTGACCAAACTTGGATATTACAACAATGATGGCTGGGTTGACCAATGTGGTCACGGTACCGCGATGAGTGGTTTAGCAGTAGCCCCAAGAGGATATGATAACACACCAGCAGGAATTGCATATAAAGCAAACCTTATAAGTTATAGAGTAACCAACGATGTAGTAGTGGGTGCGAGCGCAGAAATCAACGGTCTTGCGAATGCCCTTTACAATGCAGCGGGGAATGCTGATATCAGAATCATTAGTATTTCTTTGGGAGATATTTTTTCTCATGGTCCTATTTCTGATGGAATCAGAACTGCGCAAAATGCAGAAAAACTTATTTACGCTGCTGCAGGTACTTCAACAACATTCACAGATTGGTATGGTGTAATTTTTCCAGCAAGTATGTGTGAGACTGTTGCGGTGACAGGAGTCATTGAAAATACATCTTACTCAGATTGTGATATTTGTCATAACGGATCAGAGGTTGATTTTGTAGTATATATGGAGAGAAGTGCTTCTGGAAACAAAGTGCCTACAACAGCGGTTGACAATGTTGCCAACAACAACTACGTCGGATACGTTGGTGGTTCATCAGCAGCAACAGCATCAATGTCTGGAATGACAGCCCTTATTTGGGGAGAAAATCCAACGATGACCAAAGACCAGGTGCTAAATCACTTGGTGAAGAATTCAAGCGAAACAACACGTACAAATAATTATGGTTACGGATACATTGATGTAAATGCAGCCATCAATGCTTGGGATGTTTTCCCATGCGATGCCAATGTTAGCAACCAAGTAGAAATAGAATTTACCCGAGTTGAATATCCGCCAAATGATGATACCGGTGGTGAAGTAGAATGGGTGGTTGATTACAATGGTAGCAAATATTATTACGATCTTCCAGATTATGGAGGTACGCAAGGAGGAGGTTTTAATCCATTATGGTGCGTCAACCCGGGAGCATGTGGTCAGGACGACACTCCTATAAGATTAAATTTAGGAACGACATCTTGTGGTCAAACGACCTTCCAAATTTACATTGAAACGCATGAAGATGGAGGAACAGGATCTGATTGTGATTATGATTCTTGGTTTGATGACCACCGTGCCTATGAAAATATCACCGTAGACATTACACAAAATAGTTTTGTTCACAATGGTGCCGAAGGTCAATGGGTTTTCCATTATACTACTTATTGTACACCGCAAAATTTGTTCGGTCCAATTATGACAAACAATTCACCTCAGTGTTTTGGAGATGATATTGTATTTGTAACATCTCCAACAGGTATGAGTAACTATACTTATTTTATTGATGCAGATGGCGATGGTGCTTACGATACTGGTGAGACCATCCTGCAAAATGGAACCAACAATACATTGATTACAAACACATTGGTGAATGGGGATATGGTTGCCGTAAGGGTTACCAACGGTTCAGGTTGTATTGAAACCACCATGCCAAATACTGTATTGGTTGGAGATGATTTGTCTGCTATTACTGTAAGCAATGATTCACCTGCTTGCGCAGGATCTGCCATTAATTTTACAGTCAGTGATGCCGGACTTTCTAATTATGAATTTTTCCATGATATCAATGTTAATGGTGTGATGGATTCTGGTGAGTCTCTTCAGAGTAGTGCCACGAGCACATACAGCACTACGTCACTAGTCAATGGCGATATGGTAGGCGTGGTATTGACTGATGCGATGGGTTGTAGCGAAACAACTGCAACATCAATGGTCACGATTGCACAAGACATGAGCGGATTTGCCATTAATGATGATTCTCCTCAATGCTATGGAAGCAATATTACTATTGTCGCTTCATTGGCCGGAATGTCCAATTATGAATTCTTCCTTGATGTCAATGCAAATGGTATAATGGATACTGGCGAAAGCTTACAGACCGGAACTTCCGATACCTACGTTTCAAGTACGTTTAACAACGGAGATATAGTTGGTGTCGTCATCACCGATGCTAGCGGATGTACATCTACATCATTGACAAATACACTTACCGTTGGAGCTGCCAACTATGCCGGTGCAGACATGTTGATCGGAACCCACAGTGGGGCGGGAGATTATGAAACCGACGGTATCATTGAGTCGATTCAAACCATCGATGCAACTGGTTATGTAGACTACGATTCGAAGACAGGTATTTATCTCTTACCTGGTTTCAATACAATCAATGGTTGTACTTTCTTGGCATTCATAGATGGATGTAATAACGGAGCTGGAGGAATCAACCTGCAAACTCCTGACGATGAAAATGCAAATGATAAAAACGTGGAAGTAGATTCCAATAAATAGATAAAACACCTTTTAAAATGTAAGTCCGTCTGGTATGAATACTGGACGGACTTTTTTTATTTGATCTTCAAAGTAAAAAGGTAAATGATGCAACATTCTCATCTTTCTTGATACCCTCTTGACATCCAAAAATATTTATCGTAATATTGCGATACAATGGGCAAATCAAAATCAGAGTTATTTACGCCTGAACAAAACAGGCTTGCTAAAATGGCAAAGGCGCTGGGACATCCAGCGAGGATTGCCATTTTGGAATATCTGATTGGTAAAGAATCTTGTGTGTGTGGAGATATCGTTGAAGAATTGCCCTTGTCTCAAGCAACAGTTTCTCAACATCTGAAAGCCATGAAAGAAGCAGGTATTATCCGCGGTGAGATAGAAGGAACTTTCAGATGTTATTGTATTGATGCAAAAGAATGTGCAAGGTTTTTTCAAGGAATTAAATCCTTGATCTCAAAAGCTTGTGGTGGCTGTTGTTGAATTTTTTTGGCTATAGCAATCGTAATATTACGATGATTTATTTATTAACTTTTAAAAATTAAATCATGAGAAAAGTACTGATTGCTTCAATAATCGGAGCGGCAACTTTAGCCTGTTGTGGGTGGCCATGTTGTAATGGTATTTGCTGCTAGACAAATAGTCTGTCCGCCTTGGTGGGCAGACTTCTTTCTTTGTATCTTGGTTTTAGGAATGTAGATCTCATGAACGCAAAAACTTGCTTTTTCCAGTTGATCTTACTCTTGACTTCCTTTTCAATGGTGGGTCAGGATGAAAGATATTTCATGCCCGAAGAAACTTCGGAGCACCAATCAACATGGATTCAATGGCCACACAATTATTTGTACGGTCCATATTACCGTGACGATGTTAGCCCTACGTTCGTGGCTATGACAAATGCATTGCAATCATCAGAAAAAGTCAACATCATAGCATACGATGAAACAGAACTGGCGTATATACAAAACCAACTTGAGCTTGCCAATGTACCATTTGAAAATCTAGCGTTTTTGATTTTAAAAACCGATGATGTTTGGAGTCGTGACAATGGCCCTATTTTCGTTTACGACCAAAACAGTACACTCCACATTCTCGATTGGGGATTTAATGGCTGGGGTAATGATACACCATATGAGCTTTGTGATGTAGTCCCACAATCTATATCATCACATACAGGAATACCGTTGATAGATCTCAATGAAATTGTACTCGAAGGCGGAGCGATAGAACATGATGGTCATGGCACGATGATGGCTACACGAAGTTCTGTCGTTCATGAAAGCCGCAATCCTGACTTTACTGAAGAGGAGATTGAAGAATATCTTTCTAGGTATCTGGGCTTTGATAAATTCATTTGGCTTGATGGGGTATATGGTGCAGACATCACCGATCAACACATAGACGGCTTTGTGAAATTTGCGAACGATTCTACCATCGTTACGATGAGTGAAGAGGACTTGGAGTATTGGTTGTGTCCACCTCAAGATATACAACTGTTATACGAGGCAAGCAATGTCAATGATGAAAGATATCGCCTTGAATTTCTACCATTGACCCAAAATAATGTAGTCTCTACTTATGGCAATAATTTAGGATTCAAAGGATCTTACGTGAATTATTACATTGCAAACGAAGTTGTAGTTGTTCCTACTTACAATGATCCTAACGACGATACAGCAATCGAGATAATTCAACGAATACATCCGGACCGGAGTGTTGTAGGTGTAGATGTGAGAAATTTATATGCATACGGAGGTATGATTCACTGTATTACCCAACAGCAGCCAGTTGCATTGGCTACCAATGTTCAAAGAATTGACTCTGAGGAAATTTCATTTTCTATCCATCCAAATCCGTTTTCTGAGCAAAGTACTATCACTTTACCTCCGAGACATAAATGTACGAGAATGGAGATCATGAATTTGCATGGCCAACTTTTGAGGTTGATACATATTGAGAATGGTGAGAACGAAATTTTCATCCGGTCTGAAGGATTAACGGATGGCGTGTATGTGATAAATGCGTATTCAGGAATTCAATTAATGGATAGTCAGAATTTGGTTATCTCACGATGAAGAAGCGAGAACCGAGAGGTGAGAAGCGGGAGGCGAGAGGCGAGAAGCGAGAGGCGAGAATCGAGAAGCGAGAAGTGAGAGGCGAGAATCGAGAATCGAGAAGTGAGAAGTGAGAGGCGAGAATCGAGAACCGATAAAAATGAAAGGTCTGACCTCAGTAATAAGATCAGACCTTTGACAACTCAATCTAATAATTACCTTTTTAAGGATCACAATCAAAAATGAAGGCTTCAAAGCTTGTTGCCAATGAAGAAACTTCAAATCCTGGATCGAGACAAATCTGATTACCTGCATTAAAGATTACATTTCCAGAAGCAGGAATAAATCCTGAAGAATTTAATTCTAGGTCAGCTTGGTATGTTCCATCGACGACTGGATTGTTACTTTCTGTTACAAAGTCTGCACATGGTGCTGATGTATTCGCTTGAATGGTAATTTCAGCACAGGCCTCATTTACCGAACAAAGGAATGGATTGATCGCAAAACCGACGGGATCGAAGATGATATCTATTTGAGAATCTGCCGCCCAATTATTGAAATCTGTGTCAGTCACCTGAACACAAACGGTTGACTTTCCTGAACAGTCCGAAATTGGAGTGGTTGATGCAAGAAAAACTCCATTCTCATCGGACACATTGAATTGCTCTTGAGAATCTCCTGTATCTCCTTGTATGCTAAGACATATATCAACCATACTTCCTGGAAGAGGAGTTTCGAAAGGTCCAACAAAACTTACAATTGTCGTATTCCCCGGACCGGATGCAGAGCTTGTATTGTAATCTGCACATGCATTGATCGTACAACCCACTACCACCTTTACGATGTCTGATGAATATGATTTGCAAGGGCCAGAAGTATAGATGACACTATAATTCCCTTCCACAGTTGGATTGAATGTTTGTGATGTTTGACCTGATATAAGAACATCGTCCTTATACCATTGATACGAATAACCCGAAGGTGCTGCATCAGCGGTCAGTGTCACTCCGGTTGTTCCACATATATTCAAAGGACCGGCTGGACTGATACCTGCTGCCACATAACAAGCAGTCGAAGAATTCTCCAATGGGCTGGTCCAAAGACCACGACCGTAACTTGATACTTTAACGGTTTGATTGTATTCGCACACTTGAATTCCTGTAAAGTCAACATCTGGAAGATTGGTGTTGTATAATACCCAATCTGCAGTTCCATTCTTATAAAAAACACCTGACTCGGTCGCCAGATACAATTCGTCATTTGAATTTTCTACATAGTCTATATCTCTGCAGTATGTGAATGCTGGGATGGTCCCTGTAATATTGGTCCAGGTCATTCCGCTATCGTTTGATTCGAAGACTCCGTTGTTTGACTGTGCAGTATAGATATGAGTTGGATCAGAAGGATCAATCACCATTGCTCTCATAAATGAATATGTCGTCGTTGGCCAATTGGCACTGTTCCAACTTGTTCCTCCATCGGAAGAATAATAGATGCCACCTTCACTTTGTACAGATGTAGATGTATAAATATAATTTGGATCTGAAGGCGCCACTTCGAGCACATATTTGAATGAAGTGCCTGCTGTTCCATTGCTTAAATTTGTCCAATTCTCACCACCGTCGACTGACTTGTATACATCGCTGAATGCAGAATAAATCACATGCCTTAGGCAAGGATCGAGTGCCATTCTAGGTTGTGTGAAAGAGCCAGCTGTTTCTCCTGTTTCACTTTCCAATAAAATATCTGTCCAACTTGCTCCCTTGTTGGTGGATTTGAATAAGGCCATGTCGTTTCTGGTTGTCGCTCCGTAAATCACTGATGGATCAACGGGATCAATACCTACAGAAAGAACATCACCTATTCTGACTCCATTCCAGATGCCGTTGTCATAGTAAAACATTCCATTATCCTGAAGACCACAAACCACCACTTCAGGATTCATCTGACTGGCAGCAAGGGTGTACATTTGAGAAATTGACATATCATTGAGACGTGCCCATTGAGTGCCATCACTTATAAACTTATACAGACCACCGTCACAACCAATATATGGTACATTCGTTACCGGATTATAGTTAGCGTGATGCATATCCACATGGATGCTTCCACCTCCTAAACTTGAACTTGAGATTATCTTCCAATTTGTACCACCATCGTCGGTTCTAAAAGCTGATATATCACCCATGATGATTTGATTTTCATTGGCAGGATTCACGGCAAGTGTCCAATCATAGAACAGTTGTCCCCAGAAAAAACTACCCAGTGTGCCGGCGGCTGTACCATCAACATAGGTGCAGTTTTTTGATAGATCTGCTATCGAACTAAAAGACGAACCTTCATCAGGGGTTTTGTACAGACCCAGCAAAGTATTGTTGGGACCATCACCCACCATGAAGAATGCGGCTGATGGATTGCTTGCCGAAACGGCAACAGAAATTCTGCCAGCCTGAGCTGTGGTAAATGGAACTGTTAGTGCGCTCCAGCTCGTACCACCATTGGTGGATTTAAAAATTTGGGTATCGCTTGCGGAGTATAAAACAGAACTGCTGCCTGGTTTGAACTCCACATCTTTGATGGCATTGAGGGTGCCGCTTGCCAATGTCCAAGTAGCCCCAGAATTGGTAGAATAGTAGACACCTGAATTGGCACCAATGATTAATTTTGAACTATTGTTTGGATCGATGATGATTCTATACATTCTGGTTTCTGACGGAAATGGCGTATTTGTCCATGTAGATCCTCCGTCCGTACTTTTCATCATACCTTCAGCTGAAAAGCCCCCGCCTTCACGGGTACCGGTTAGGGCGTATATGGTATTGGAATTGTTGGGGTCTACCAAAACATCAGAGACTCCTTGATTGGGCCAGCTGCTGTTGCTGATGATGTTCCAATTGGCACCATCGTCGGTTGATTTCCAAAGACCTCCATTGGGAGTACCTGCGTAGATAGTTGTTGCATTGTTAGGGTCAAACTCGATGACATCGACTCGACCCACGCCTTCATTGTTCCAACCAGTATAATTTGTTCCTTGTGGTGGATCGGGTGGGGAAGTGGGTCCAAGAAGGGTCCAATTGGCTGCAGCCGAAGACCGATTTAGATTCTCATCTTGTAAGATTCGTGATACATTGCGCTTGAAAGCTGCATCTTTTTTGTTGACCCAAACTGCTTCTAGTCTTTTGAATTGTTTGAACCCTTTGCCTTTCTCATATTCCTTGTTTTCCCATTCCTTGTAAAAGGCCTTGCGCATATCATCGAAGGTTACGCCTTCGCGATCCATGATTTCATACCATTTTAAATCTCCAAAATCCTGACCAGGCAGTGAGCGCCAATCTGGCTGATGATTAAAGTTTTGAGAAAATAAAAACGCAGGAAATAATAGTAGGACTACTAACAGATGTCGCATTGATAATGATTTTTGATATTGACTAATATTGCACAATAAAAATACGAAATTTTATAATTATTCATACAGCTATAATGGTATGAGCAAATTTCAAACCACAATTTTTGTCAATAATCTACATTCCTTTCCCAATAATTCTGGTCTTCTACCTCTGCTAGAATAGCCAAATAATTTTCATATCTCAATGGTGAAATTTCATGGTTTTCCACCATCCTTTTGACTTCACATTTTGGTTCATTTCGATGCGAACAATCTGCAAATTTACATCCTTCACTGGCGATGAAAAACTCTTTGAAATTGTGAGCAACATCCATCACTTCTAGATGATTGTAACTAAGGGTTTTTATCCCAGGAGAATCGATAATTTTTCCTCCATTGTTTAATTCAAACAATTCTGCGAAAGTTGTGGTGTGTTGACCTTTTCCAGAATAGTCAGACAATTCACTCGTTCTCAATTCAAAACTTGGTTCTATGGCATTGACAAGGGTGGACTTACCTACCCCAGACTGACCACTGATCAATGTGGTTTTATCTGCAAGCTCATTGGTTATTTCTGTTATACCTTGTTTTGTGATGGCAGAAGTGAGGTATACTTTGTAGCCAATATTTGTGTACACAGATTCGAGATAGCCGAAATACTCAATATCTTCTTCCGTGTAGAGATCGCATTTATTGAATACAATGATGACCGGAATGTCGTAAGGAGAAGTCATCAAAAGGAAGCGATCTATAAAACCCTGTTTTAGCTTTGGTTCGCGCATAGTAACAATCACCAATGCCTGATCAATATTGCTGGCGAGTATGTGTAAAAAATGTTTTTTTCTCGGAGACTGTCGGATGACATAATTTCTCCGGTCCTTGATTTCTCTGATGGTACCTACACTCTCCTCATTTTCTTCCAGTTCAAAATCTACAAAGTCACCCACTGCGACGGGGTTGGTAAGTTTCAATCCCTTTAGCCTGAATTTTCCTTTAATGCGGCATTTGTAAATATCACCAGCATCGGTTTTCACATCATACCAACTTCCTGTTGATCTGATTATCAACCCCGTCATACTCTTACGGAATTTTTGTTTCCTTCTTTAATTGCCATAGCCATTTCAAAGATAAGTTGCGGATCTTTTTCAATGGCATTGCCAGTGACAATTACATCGGCACCTGCATTGACATTTTCTTTGGCTTTTTCAGGCGTTCGAATACCACCTCCCACGATCAATGGAATCTGGATGGCACCGGAAACATTTTCTATCATCGATTTGCTCACAGGATTTTTTGCTCCTGATCCAGCATCGAGATACATCAATTTCATCCCTAACATTTCACCGGCCATAGCGGTGCACATAGCGATATCATCTTTGGCATGTGGAATGGGTGAAGTATTGCTCATGTAGTGAACAGTCGATGAAACTCCACCATCTATGAGCATATAACCCGTCGAAATGATTTCTAGAGGACTCATCTTTAGGTATGGAGCCGTAATCACATGTTTGCCTATCAATAATTCAGCATTCCTTCCGGAAATGAGGGATAGAAATAGCAAGGCGTCCGCCTTATAACTCAGTTGAAATGAATTTCCAGGAAAAAGGATCATCGGAATATCACATGATTCTTTGATTCTTGATAGCACAGCATCGAGCATATCATTGACAATCAGGCTTCCGCCAATAAAGAAGTAATCGACACCCGCTTTAAGCGAAATCTTTATGACTCTGTCAAGATTTTGTAGGCGCAATCTGTCAGGGTCAATGAGTATGGCAAGCGATTTCTCTCCATTTGCCTTTTTTTCCGCTATTGATTTATAGATGGACATTCACACAAAAGTAAGTATTTAAGGGCTATCATGAAGTTTTTTAAAATTTCTGATTTTAAGGGGTTACCTATTGCTTTTTTCGACATTAAAAGACAAATAACACTTCCATTTGAGAGCAGACGCTAGCCAATCACTATGGTCTACCTCGAACTTCCAAAATTAGTTTTTTTCCCGCTCCGGGCATGGCACTCCAGTTATGCCCTTTTTTATTTAAATTTGCGACTTCATCAATTTGATGATTCGGAGAATTGGCCGAGTGGCTTAAGGCGCACGCTTGGAAAGCGTGTATACCTCAAAAGGGT
>JAHDDD010000092.1:2510-12511 GCA_020629535.1 Saprospiraceae bacterium | reverse complement strand
ACTCTATACCAAGGCCTTTAAGTCGATCTTTAACTCCTGGAGATTTGCCTTTTGTAATGATTGCCACTTTAAATCCTTCTTTCAATGCTTTTTTCAAAGCATAGCCATCTCGGGTATTCATCTTGCGCAGCAATTCAGCATCGTCAGTCGCTAAAAGTTGTGAATTTGTGAGTACACCATCTACGTCAAAGATGAGCGTATCGATTTGGTTAAATAGTTGGTAGACACTCATTGGAGAGATCAATTGTTGTCACGCCATTCGTACACCCATTTGGCTTGAATGAGCTCAAGGTGTCCTTCGGTACAATCTTCTCTTTTTCCTTCAAAACTTTCAATCTCCAGGATCCATTCAAGAAGGTCAGTGAATCTTATTCTATAAATTTTGCCTTCATTGAATTCGCTACCAAAGCGATCGTACAACTTCATGGCTATATCTTCATGGTCGGCCCAACCAATGGGTAAATCATCAAAATCTTCGAAACTCATGGTTAATGTTTAATGTTCGTGTCCAATAATTTGTGACTGATCAGGAATTGTGACTTCTATTTCAGCGTCTTTATCAAGGATGATGCATTGACATCCGAGTCGTGACTCCAACCTTGGGTCAATGGCTCTGTCAATAAAATCTTCTTCCTTGTCTGAAATTTCTTCCAATGCCTCTTCGCCTTTGTCGACGTATATATGGCAGGTGCTGCACGCGCAAACGCCGCCACAATTGTGATTTAAGTGAATATCGTGGTCTTCAGTGATTTCTAGAATGCTCAAGCCCTCTTCAGCATTCTCCACTACTTTTTGCTCAATATTCTTATCCTCGAAATTGAAGGTAATTTTTGCCATCAATGATAATTATGATTAATTTGAACAAAATATAACAATAAACTCCCTTGAAGGTTTTATTTATCAAGGCGCATATTTACAAATGTTTTTCAAATGTAGCCCCATTTAATAGAAACTATGTTATCTGATAATTCTTCCGACATCAAAAACTTCAAATTTAAAGAGCTAAAAATCTATTCTTCTACAGAATGGTTGGCTAATAATACAAAGAAGTATAGACAGGTCTTTGATCGATTTGAGACAAGTTACATTTATGCCGAACTTTCCTTTTTTAATAAAAAATTCGATAATTCAGTCTGGGAAGTGGATGTGGTGCTCAAATGTTTCGAGATGGGTCGATCACCTCGTGAGATTTGTTCCATTGATTTTAAGAAAAAGGTCAGTAAATATGACAACATTGTATATATCAGAGAAGGTTGGGGGAACAAGAAGAAAGGATCTTTTTGGAAAAAAGGAGTTTATTATTGGGAAGCATGGTTGAATGGTCAAAAGTTGTCAACCAAATATTTCTATGTTGAGGATGTAGGCCCAAAACTGTCTGATGAAAATCAATATTTTTCAATTGAGTCCATTGGGCTTTTTGAAGGGCAGTATGATGCGCCATCAGATGTCGATAAGGAATATTACAAAGTATTTTCTTCAGAACAAACGAGATACATCTATGCAGACATCAATGTTTTGAATCTGGTCCAAAAAGGACTTTGGCATTTGGAGCTATTTGTAAAATTCTACAATGAAGCCAGAGAGTTAAAAGGTCAGGTTACGAAATTGGTGAAGATAAAAGACACAGAAGAACGAATACAGCTTTCGGCAGGATGGGGAAGTAATACACCAGGTTCATGGCGTCAAGGCCATTACACGATTGAATTAATTTTCATGGACAGGCTGGTGGCATCTGTTGAATTTGAAATCGGAGATAGTTTTGAAGTTGGTCAAGCAGATGTTGAACTTTTTGGAACTCAAAATCCAGAGCTCACCATTCTTGACGAGTCTCAAAATCTGACTTTTGATGAACTGATGTTGAAGATGGATGCCTTGGTGGGATTGGATGAGATTAAAAAGCGGGTCCGTGAGCATTCATTGTATTTGCAATTTTTGAAATTGCGTGAGCAAAAAGGAATTGAAAAGGGATCGGTAGAAGATATCCATTCCGTTTTCATTGGCAATCCGGGAACGGGTAAAACCACCGTGGCAAAGATGCTTGGTTTGTTGTACAAGAAGATGGGACTGTTGACCAAAGGTCATGTCTTGGAAGTGGATCGCGTTGATTTGGTTGGGGAATACATTGGCCAAACCGCACCAAAAGTGAAAGAAGTGATAAAGAAAGCGAGGGGTGGAGTTTTGTTTATTGATGAAGCTTATTCACTTGCACGGACCAATGATGATTCAAAAGATTTTGGAAGAGAAGTCATTGAAATTCTCATCAAAGAGATGTCAAATGGCGATGGTGATTTGTCTGTAATTGTAGCTGGGTATCCGAAAGAGATGCGACACTTCATTGATTCAAATCCCGGATTAAAATCAAGATTTAAGCAGTTTTTTGAATTTAAAGATTACTTGCCTCAGGAGTTAAGTAAGATCGCCCATTTTGCTTCCAAAGAAAAAGGCGTCATTCTCACTTCTGAAGCCCAAGAGTTTATCAATAGAAAAATAACTGAAGCATTTCGAAACAGAGACAGAACTTTTGGTAATGCAAGATATGTTTTCGACTTGATCGAAAAAGCGAAGATTCAATTGGGTTTGCGTGTAATGCAATCCGCTGAACCAGAGACTTCAAGTGAAGAGAAATTACAGTTAATAACATTGGATGATGTCAAGAAAATTGATCAGGATCACAAAGGCCATCAACCTGATATTCCTATTGATTTTGAATTGTTGGAAGAGGGCAAGGCTGAATTGAATTCATTGATTGGCATCGACAAGATCAAAGCGCAAATCAATGAACTCATCCAGATCATTCAATACCATAAACAATCAAGCAAAGACGTGCTCAACAGATATTTCTTGCACACCATACTTGTCGGAAATCCAGGTACTGGGAAAACCACCGTTGCAAGAATTCTAGCGAAACTCTACAAGGCATTAGGATTGCTCGAAAGAGGTCATATGGTCGAAACTGATCGTCAGGGATTGGTCTCGGGTTTTGTAGGTCAAACAGCCATTAAAACGGCAGAACGAATTGAAGAGGCAATGGGTGGGGTCCTTTTTATCGATGAGGCATATGCCCTCAGTAATTATGGTGGACTACAAGGCGACTATGGAAATGAAGCCATTCAAACTTTGTTAAAGCGAATGGAAGATTCAAGAGGTCAATTCTTTGTCTTCGCAGCAGGCTATCCTGACAATATGGAAAATTTTCTGAAGGCCAATCCAGGTCTTTCATCTCGATTTGATAAAATATTGAAATTTGATGATTACTCTCCAGAAGATCTCAACCTCATAGCTAGAAAAATGATCAATGATGAAGGTTATCTTTTGGCTGAAGATGCAGTTTCTGTTTTGGAAGAACATTGGCAAGAGCTCTTCCGAAAGAGAGACAAGTTCTTTGGAAATGCACGTGATGTGAGAAAATTGGTCTTGGAATTCATCAGATTGCAGAACTTAAGGGTAGCGCAAAGTGGTGAAGAAGTGCACGAAGAGCTTTCTAAAATTTCCTTAGAGGACATCAGAAATGCCTTCAAAGAAGGCTCTGAGGATATATTCACCAAAAAACGTATAGGTTTTGGGGCCAGATGAGTACTTTTGAGGTAACTTAATGTTAAAATTCCGTCAAAAAGTAAACTAATAAACACTAAACCAACTCTTTTATGAGCAATCAATTTTTTGGTTTCAATTTTAAAAGCGAAAAAGATAGGAATGACTTCTTCATCGCCCTTGGAGTAATCGCTTTTTTTATTTGGCTGTTTTGGAGAACTCTCTTTGGAGGATCAGAAGTAAATCTTGAAAATGTAGCTGAAGCAGCAACGGTCGACGTGGTTTCTGAACTGGTTGACACAGATGGAGATGGAATCGATGATACAAAAGACCTCTGTCCTGAAACAATAGGAACAGAAGCAAATAATGGATGTCCTGAAGTTGAAGAAGACAGTGATGGAGATGGTATCGTTGATGCCACTGACAAATGTCCAAACAAGAGAGGAAGCAGATCAAATGGCGGTTGTCCAGCTGGAGATACTGATGCTGATGGTATTCCTGATGAGAATGACAAATGTCCTGACCTTGCAGGTATTAAGGCCAATGGAGGATGCCCTGCAGATAAAGACAAAGACGGTATTTACGATAAGGATGACAAATGTCCTGCATTGGCTGGACCGGCGGAAGCAGGAGGTTGTCCGCCAGATACTGATGGTGATGGAGTATACGATCCTGTTGATAATTGTCCGGAACACAAAGGTTCATCGGAACTGTATGGTTGTCCTCCAGATTCAGACAATGATGGATTCCATGATGGAAAAGATAAATGCATTACAGTCCCAGGTGGAGAAGATTCAAAAGATGGTTGCCCAATTGATACTGATAAAGATGGAGTGCCAGATAAAATTGATGAATGTCCAAAAGTGATGGGACCTGCTGCAAACAAAGGTTGTCCAAAGCAAGTGACAAAAGAGGTCAAAGAGAAGCTTGCAGCAGCTGTTAAAAATATACAATTCAAATCATCAAGTGATCAATTGCTTTCGTCTTCTTTCAATTCATTGAATGAAGTGGTGACTTACATGAATCAAGACAAAGAGTTGAAACTACGAATCGAAGGACACACAGATTCGACTGGTGATGCAGCCAAAAACTTGAAGTTATCTCAAGATAGAGCGAATGCTTGTAAGAAATATTTGGTTTCAAAAAATGTTGATGCCAAAAGAATCCTTGCCACTGGATTTGGACAAACAAAACCAATTGGTGATAACACTACAGCAGAAGGAAGAAAGCAAAACAGAAGAGTTGTTTTTGACCTTAGCTACTAAAGATAAATGAAAACCAACGATGTTAGCCTCTTCTTTTTTAGATGGGGCTTTTTTTATGCTGGTTATAGGTTGTGGTATTTTTCCCCCTTGATGATGGTAAATGCCCGATACAATTGTTCTGCAAAGATTACTCTTATCAGTTGATGAGAAAAGGTCATTTTCGACAGCGATATTTTCTGATTGGCTCTTTGATAAACTTCATCAGAGAAACCATAGGCTCCACCAATGATAAATACAAGCTGTTTTACAGACTGCATTTGCCATTTTTCAATCTGCTGACTAAACTGAACAGAGTCCATGGATTTTCCATTTTCGTCGAGCAAAACGATATGATCTTTTGATTCAATTTTACTGAGTAAAATCTTTGACTCAGCTTTTTTTACTTGAACAGCTGAAAGTGATGATTGATTGGGAGCATCGGGGAGATAAATGTATTCGCAATGACAATACCGTTGTATGCGTTTTAAAAATTCACCAATCCCATCGTCAATGAATTTCCATTTATTTTTGCCAATGCCAATGATTTTGATTTTCACTTGGAGCTAGGAACTTGAATCTGGTCTAGGTATCGAGCGACATATTTTCCGATGATGTCAAACTCAAGATTTACTCTGTCGCCAATTTTTAAAGTATGAAAATTGGTGTGTTCGTATGTGTATGGAATGATAGCCACCGCGAAACTACCCGATTGAGGATTCACCAAGGTTAAACTTACACCATTGACCGTTACAGAACCTTTGCTGACCAGAAGTTTAGAGTGTTTTGGATCATAGTTGAAATGAAAATACCAGCTACCATCTCGTTCTTCAATATTACTGACTTTAGCCATCGCATCTACATGTCCTTGTACGATATGACCGTCCATTCGCATATTGGCTTTGACACATCTTTCAAGATTCACTTTGTCACCAATTTTCAATTCATTGAGATTGGTAAGGTTTAGAGTCTCTTCTATGGCAGTGACAGTGTATGTTCCTTCTTCAAGTTTGATTACTGTCATGCAGACCCCATTGTGTGCAATACTTTGATCAATATAAAGTTCATCTGAAAAAGGAGAATAGATTTCGAAGTGTAGATTTGTTCCTTCTTCAATGATATCCTTTACCTCTCCTAAGCTCTCAATAATTCCCGAAAACATCTTATCGTATTATTTGAATATAACCCGAAAGGGTATTTGTCTCTTGCAGGTTGTCCTCCCTTACTAGTTCGAATAAGGTACAATTGTAAAAGTATACACCTTCCTCAACATCCCGACCTTTTTCATCTTTACCGTCCCAATTGATTGCGGGGTCGTCTGTCTCGTAGACTTTGTTGCCCCATTCATTAAAAATCTCGAATTGGACTTTGTCAATGAATCTATTTTTTCTTGGAAGGAAAATGTCATTGCTTCCATCTCCATTTGGTGTAAATGTATTGGGCAATTCGTATTGAGGACAATTGTCAATGCAGATGGTATCAGAACTTATTGATTCATTTCCACTTTCATCAAATGCACGTACAAAATAACAAGCTATACTACCTCCTTCCGGGAAATGGGTGGCATTCAGTTCTGAAGGACTATTGTAGGATTGAATAATTTCAAAATCGTTGTCTGGTAAATTGGAATAGTAAATATTGAAACCAGCCAAATCTTGAGAACCATCGCATACCAATGCTGGGCTATTCCAAGCAAGTTGATTTTGTAGATTTTCAATGATGACTTGACCATCAAGATCTTCACACTCATTTTCAACCATCAACACAGGAGCGCATGGACCGACAGTATCTATAGGTGTAGCGCAAACGATTTGACTGTAGTTCAAGATCGGACTAGGAGTGGCTTCAAGACCATAAGAACCTATTGTCTGTATGCGATAACAATATTCCAGATCATTAGTGAGGCCACTGTCTTCATAATTCAGCCTTGGAGTCGAGGCAAGAAATTCAAATTCCCCCGATATATCATTGAATCGTTCTACGGTAAATTCATAGTTCTGCCAAGATGTTTCTGCATTCCAATTAAGGAAGTTTTTCGTGTCGGAAGCAACAATTGATAAGTATGTAGATTCTGAACTTGGACTAAAATCAACCCTGTTACCATTGGAATAAAAATCAATTCTATAATAATACGAATTGTCGACTGTGTTCAAATTTGTATCTAAGAAACTAGTATCAACACTGCTTGCAAAAAATGGAGAATTAAAATTGGCGGCAACAATATCTGTGAAATTCACATTGTCGAGACTGCGCTGAAGTTGATAGCGATACGGTCCAGGATTTTCAATGGTGTCCAATTCATCTGGAATGGCTTTTACCCACGTCAGGAATATTTCACCTGTATTTTGATCTGTGTTCATTACATCCACATTGGTGAGTAAGGGCACATTCCTAAAGGCCGTTTCACAAACTTCATCAGAAGGTAGCGATTCCACAATATTATAAATGAATCCACCGGATGTTGTCAAGGCAAAATTGGCCAAAACCCTGTAGCAATATACTTTTCCAACTTCGATGTTTTGATCATCGTAGAAGTATCTTCCATTAGCTAAGGTGTCACTGGTGAGATATTCAATGATTTCATATCCTTTTCCTTCCAGTCCATTGACACAGGTGTCACGTTCAAATGGATTGCTTCCAACCTTTCGCCAAACTGAAAAACCTTGAAAGTAATTTCCTTGAGCATCCTCACATCTGTAAGGTGATTCCCAATTTATTTGAATGGTTTGATTTTCAGCATCGGCTTGCATGTCGAGTGGAGGAGGGGCCATCACATACACCTGAACCGTTTTAAGATTGGCCAGGCCTTGGTTACTACCCATACTGTTATCGACCGCTCTGAATACAATTTGGTATGCTTCTTCTCTTACATGGTGGCATTGTGTTCTCCAGACCAAGGTGTCTGAAAATTCAGGTTCTTTTAAATCACCTGTATTGTCCCAATCAACATATTGATCATCAATAAACTGGAACATTCCACCACTTGCAGTCAGTCGAACAAGTTGACCTTCATCAGGATCTGTTACAATGACTGGAAGTTTCAGTTCTTCTCCTGCTACGATGCATATTTCTTCTACGGTTTCAATTTCTGGAGGAAAATCATCGCAGACATCCACCAATATTTGCATGTCTCTAATGATCTTATTAATCAATACACCTTGTCTGTATTCCTTGATTAAAATTGCAATGTTGTACTCACCTGGGGATTTTGGCGAATTCCACACAAAATCACCTGTTGAAGCATCAAGTGAAACAAAGTTCCCAGGACCAGGTTGGATTTGATTCGGCAGCAAATAATTAGGCACGGGGTCGTTTTCATCTTGCAAAGGCGTGACCAGTTCATAGGCCAGGCTGTCACCATCCAAGTCAAATGCATTTGGATTGTGTATGAACCTCCGATTTACACAAGCAAAGTCAATGGGGGCCTGCAGCAAGACCGCGCTGTTGTTGTATCCTTGAAACTGATCATCTAATAAAGTAAAAGTGGTAGAGACATAAAACTTGACATCAACAGAATTAGGATGGTTTAAATTAAGGATGTTACTCACCCGATTTGGATCGATGAATGACATGGTGTAGGTCGATCTACCGGGGTAGGTATGCGTCATGATATAATAATTGACCTTGAGGTCCGCACCCGGTATTAATGTTCCGTCTCCGTTTTGTCTTGCAATTTTTGAGCTTGTACCATCTCCCCACAATAATTCAAGTGTATCTCTGTCAGCTGAGGTGCTACTGGCTTTGGTGTAGGTTGTTATGGTAGCTTCTATGGTCAAAGGACCTATTTGCCGATATGTGATTTCTCCGGCTCTATTGTGTGTTGCTGCCAAATCTGTACAAAGCAAGAGAAGTAATCCAAGAATGATATTTCGAACCCAAAACTGCATGACTATAAAGTTAAGCCTAAAAAACTGATTCTTCCAATCGAAGATGTCGCAATTGAGAATAAAGCAGCATTAGGTTTTTCTCTTTTTCTTCTGTGCCGCGGGGAATAATATATTATTCAATATCAACCTGTAGCCTGGCGAATTCGGGTGAAGATTTAAGTCGGTTTCTGGATCACCAACAAAGTGTCTGTAATCTTCAGGATCATGACCTCCATAAAATGTCCAAGTACCAAACCCATGTGTGCCATGCATATATCTTACCTCATCTATTGACTTGTTCTCACCCATTACCAATACATCTGACTTGATGTGTTTGCGACCATATGCCGTGGTCTGTCCCATGAAACCTTTGACAGTTCGCGTATGATTTTGGGTCAACATGGTTGGAATCGGGTCCCATTTTGCTGAAAAATCAAACAGCGTGAAATAATCTGTATCTGGAGTAATTTTTCTTTTCTTATTATCTATCGTCGAGAATTCATATTCCAAAGGATTCTTAATGAGTTCAAAATCTTTAAATGCAAAGCTTTTCGAATAATCGAGTTTGGCTTGAGCATTGGGATCAGCTCCATCGCCATCATACATTTCAGCACAAATATCCACACCATCAGAACACAATGCAATGTCATAAGAATCAGTAGCTGAACACATTGCAAACAGAAATCCACCACCTGCTACATATTCCTTTATTCGTTTTGCGACAGCAAGCTTGAGTTGCGATACTTTTTCAAAGCCAAGACTTTCCGCCAATGCTTCCATATTTGCCTGATTTTCTTTGTACCACGGTTTGCTCCCTTGAGAATAGTAAAAACGTCCGTATTGACCTGTGAAATCTTCGTGATGAAGGTGAAGCCAATCATATTCGGCCAACTTATCTTCAAGGACCTGTCTATCATAGACTACATCGTAGGGAATCTCAGCATATGTTAATACGAGGGTCACCGCATCATCCCAAGGCTGTATCTTTTCTCCTCTCGCACTGAAATCAGGCGTATAAACGGCTATTTTCGGTGCTTTTTCAAGTTTCATGACCTCCATATTCACTTCTGGGTCAGCAATGGTGTTTCTGATTTGGGCAAATTCCCCGTCAGGGATCACACGATAAGTAACATCTCGGGTTTTACACTCTTTCTCGAATTTATCATTGTGTTTGAAGGCAAAGCTGCCACCTTGATAGTTTAATAGCCAGTAAGCTTCGAGTCCTTGATCGAGCACCCAATAGGTTATACCATAGGCTTTGAGGTGGTTTCGTTGCTTGTCATGCTGCATGGGAATCAAAATATATGCTGCATGTGCATTTAATACGAAGAAAAAGCAACTAATAATTAAGGCGATACGTGTC
>JAHDDD010000092.1:0-2481 GCA_020629535.1 Saprospiraceae bacterium | reverse complement strand
GGGACGATTTCTATTTATCTGTAAATTATTAAACGATTATGGCGCAAATTTAATGCCTCTGTGCAGTCTTATTAATTTATTTTTAATATTTGCGTGGAAATTTGATTGAGACAGCGTGTTAAAGAATATACAGCTTACTTATCCAACATACTTTCTTCTATTTTGTATAATCGCCGCCCTGATTTACGCTACATCGCTGTATTTCAGATCGAAACAATTTAAAGAAGCCAACAAGAATCTGCCGTATGGTCTTGGGATTTTGCGATTTCTGTCCATTGGATTGATCTGTTTCTTGCTTCTCATGCCTTTCATCAAACATCTCATTGAAAACACGCAGAGTCCCATAATTATTATCGCAGAAGACAGTTCTGAGTCAATTCTGTCAGGGATGGATGAAAGTCAACTTCAAGATTATACTGATAAAATGAATGGTCTTGCAAGTCGTCTTTCAGAAAAATATGAGGTCAAAAGGTATCATTTTGGTGAAAATGTAGAAAGCGGGGCCATTGATTCATTCAATGCTGCTTCGACGAACATAGATGTCCAGTTGGATTTTGTAGAAAATCAATTTGCTGATCAAAACATAGGCGCTGTAATTCTGGCTTCAGATGGGATTTTCAATGAAGGCAAAAGCCCTATTTACTCCGATCTAAAAATCAAAGCACCCATTCATACCATTGCTTTGGGTGATACGACAGTGAGAAGAGATTTGTTGATAAAGAATGTGCTCAATAATAGAATTGCCTATCTAGGTGATCAATTCAATATGCAAGTTGATGTCCAATCATTCAATGCTTCTGGATCATCATCACAATTGACGATTACAAAGATCAAAGATGGCAATTCCACGAAAGTGAAATCTGAATCTTTCACAATCAATAGTAATAATTTCTTTAAGACATTTTCATTCAATATTGATGCGACGGATACAGGCAACGTTAAATACCGTATCTCATTGAATAGAATTTCTGATGAACTATCTGGATCTAATAATACCAGAGATGTTTACATTGAAATATTGGATGCACGTCAGAAAATTTTACTTTTTGCAAATGCTCCTCATCCAGATTTGGCTGCATTGAAAAGTATTATTGAGAGTAATAAAAATTATGAAGTAGATATTCACTTTGCTTCAAAGCCATCACCTAATTTAAATCAGTTTGACATCGTTGTTTTACACAACTTGCCAAGTTCAAAAAATCCGGTCAATAGTGAATTGACATTGCTTAAATCTCGACGAATACCGACCATCTTTTTTGTTGGTAATCAAGTGAATTTGGCTGCTTTCAATTCTTCGCAAAAGACGCTCAGCATTAAGGGAAATGTCTCGAGTATGAATGAGGTACAAGCTATTTGGGATGATGGTTTCAAGGGTTTTCAAGTTGATGAAGGTCTAAAAAGAGAGTTACCAAAGTTTGTGCCGGTCAATGCTCCTTTCGGGGAATACGAGGCTGGACCGAATGCTGAAGTGTTGTTATTGCAAAAGATAGGTAAGGTTGATACAAAATATCCATTGATCACGTTTGGAGAGGAAGGAAGTTGGAAAAATGCGGTCTTCGCGGGAGAAGGTGTTTGGAAATGGAAACTTTTTGAATTTCTGCAATATCAATCATATGATAATCTGAATGAACTTGTTAATAAGTTGGTTCAATACAGTTCTAAAAAAGAAGATAAAAGAAAATTTAGGGCATTTGTCAATAAGAGTATTTTTAAAGACAATGAAGAAGTGGTTTTTGATGCCCAGTTGTATAATTCTAACTATGAACTGATCAATGAACCCGATGTGTTTTTGAAAGTATCAGACAAATCAGGTAACGTATACGACTATACTTTTTCAAAGTTTAATAATTACTATTCTCATAATGCCGGTGTTCTGAAAGAAGGCAATTATAGTTTTACTGCCAGTACAAATTTCAACGGTGAGAAACTATCTGCATCCGGAAATTTTTCTATTCAATCCATCCAAAAAGAACAATACGATCTGACCGCTAGACATGGAATGCTCAAATCATTAAGCAGTAGATTTGGCGGACGCACATATTATCTTGATGCCATTGACCAGTTGGGTTCAGATATCCTCGGGTCTGAAAGTATCAAACCAGTCATCTATCAAAGAAACAAGACTGAATCATTGTTGAATATGAAGTGGTTGTTTGGCTTGATTGGATTGTTTCTTTGTCTTGAGTGGTTTTTACGAAGGTTTTATGGGAGTTATTAGTTTCTGATAAAGACCATTCCTTCGGTGTTCGTGGTATTCATAAGGTTTCCATCAACTACTTGCATTCGTGTAGTAAAAGATGAGCTATTTGGATTTGAAGAATTGCCAGAGACAAATGTTACTGAAAATTCTTTTGCTAAGCCATCATAGAAACCTCTAAAGGTGGTATTTCCAGCAGTAACACAATCATCACCAGTTATCTTTTTTGCAATAATTCTGTTCGATTTGATATTGTGTGTGATTTTCAAAGTTTGTTCATGATA
>JAHDDD010000001.1:33560-58220 GCA_020629535.1 Saprospiraceae bacterium | reverse complement strand
TCTTGTGTGATCGGACCTCCGGAAGAGACCAATTTTGTAGCATCGTTTCTCGTTAAATCAGGACTAATAATCTTCCATGAATGACCTTCGTCTTCGCTTACATGTACCATGTTTGATAGCGCATACAAGCGATCCGGATTGTGTTTTGAAAAGTAAATAGGAAAGTTCCATTGGAATCTATATTTCATCCCTTCAGCGCCATGGCCCATGGGATTGTCAGGCCAGACATTGATGGCTCTTCTTGATTTCGTTGTATGATCATACCTTGTCATAAATCCACCATAGCTTCCTCCATACACAACCTCTGGGTTCTTTGGATCTGCAGCGATGTGTGCAGATTCTCCGCCTGCAGTAGATTCCCAATCTTTTGGACCTATACTTTCACCTTCTGTTCTGTGTGCGATTCTAATGGTTGAATTGTCTTGCTGTGCAGCGTATATCCGGTAAGGGAAATGATTGTCAGTAGAAACGCGATAGAATTGAGCAGTAGGTTGATTGTGATAGGTAGACCAATTTTCTCCACCATCAAAACTGATTTGAGCGCCTCCATCATCACCTATGATCATCCGTTGACTATCTTCAGGCGCTATCCAAAGATCGTGATGATCTCCATGTGGAGCGCGAGCACTTTTGAAAGTTTTACCTCCGTCTGTTGATTTGTGATAATCTACATTCACAACATATACAGTATTGAGATCTTTTGTGTCTGCATAGATTCTTGTGTAATACCAAGCTCTTTGTCTCAATGATCGACTTTCGTTTGTTTTTGTCCAACTTTCTCCACCATCATCAGACCGGAAAACACCACCTTTGTCATTTTCAATGATGACCCAGATTCTCTCAGAGTCAACAGGTGATACTGTAATTCCTGAAATGCCCCAGGTGCCTTCTGGTAGGCCTTTATTTCCCTTTAGCTCGGTCCAAGTGTTCCCGCTGTCGGTACTTTTCCAAATTGACGATCCGGCACCTCCACTTGATAAGCTGTAGGGAGTTCTCCTAACTTTCCAGGTTGTAGCATACAATATTCTCGGATTGTTTGGATCAATGATGAGGTCAACCGCTCCGGCATCTTCGTTGGCAAATAGAACCCGTTTCCAATTTTGGCCTCCATCAGTTGATTTATAAACCCCTCTTTCTGTGGAGGATTTAAATAAGTCTCCAAGTACAGCAGCGTATACGATCTTTGGGTTAGTGGGGTGAATTCTTATTCTTGGTACATGTTTGCTGTTGGGTAGACCAGAGAACGTCCAACTTTTTCCAGCATTGACTGATTTCCAAATACCATATCCATATGATACATTGCCTCTCACAGTTTTTTCTCCACCACCAACAAACAGTATATTCGGATCACTATCAGACACGGCAACCGCGCCAATTGATCCGCCAAAATATCCATCGCTAATATTGGTATATGTTTGTCCTCCATCTGCTGTTTTCCAGACGCCACCACCTGTCGAGCCAAAGTAGTACAGCAAAGGATTGTCTTTTACTCCGGTCACGGCACATGAACGTCCTCCTCGGAATGGACCGATATGCCTCCATTCTTGAGCATCGTAGAATTTTTCAAAGTCTGGACTGGTGGTTGACTTTTGACAGAAAATATCATTTTGAAATGAGAAAAGTACGATTAAAAAGGTGGCTATAATTCTCATGGTTTAATGTTTCTATAGGATGTAATATTGGTTTTTTAATTGAACTCTATAGATAACACTTAGTTCATGAAAAACCTAAAAATTACACCTTTTCATCTACGCCTATTCGCATTTAACTACGCTTTTTCTTTTTAAATAAAAAACTTATAAGCCTAGGTGGATTTGGTTCTTTCTTAGATTCTTTATCATGCCATTCATGTAAAATGTCCAATTCAAAACCAGTACTTTTACCTGCTCTAAAAAACTCGCTAACGCTATGGGAATATACTTCAAGAACATTTGTCTTATTGTTTAATTCGAATCTTGCTTTTGATCCAGTAAATTGTTTGAATGGATGCAATTCGCTAACGAAAAGATATCCATCATCTTTTAGGTGTCGATGCGATTGATGAAATATCGTGTTTAAGTTTTCAATGTGTTCAAGTACCAAATTGATGGTCACCAAATCATAAGTTTGATTACCAATGGGCCAAGATTTTAAAAGATCAGCTTCAACAAATTCTACGGTATTTTTATAATCCTTACTCCTTGCTTTTTCTAACATGCTCTTTGAAAAATCTATGGCTGTAATGTGCTCAGCATTTTCAGACAACCAAGTAGTATTTTTTCCAGTCCCACAGCCAAGTTCAAGAACAGAATTATAGTTGAGCCTTGACAAAACAGTTTGTGTAGCTACCAGATCGAGATCTCTGGTCTTATTTTCATTAGAGTCATAGATTGATGACCATTCATTGTATAAATCCTTGATACTCATCCCAATTTTGATGTAAGGTATTTAAGGATTGCCTCTCTATCTTCAGGATGAAAGTGTCGGGTTTCATATCTTTTTAGCCAAGTGATTTGTCTCTTTGCGTATCTGCGGGAGTTTTTCTTAATTTCTTCTTTGGCCTCTTCTAAGGTGCATTGTCCTTCGAAGTATTTAAATAATTCTTGATAACCTACGGTTTGCAATGATCTTAAATGACGAAACTCAAAAAGAGATTCTACTTCCGCTAATAAACCTGATTGGAACATATATTCGACACGTCGGTTGATTCGGTCATAAAGTTCTTCACGTTCTCGCATGAGTATTAAATGAATGGATTCAAATGGTCGTTCTTGCTTTTCCTGAGAAAGAAAACTGGTATACGATTGACCACTTTGAATCATCACTTCAATTGCTCTGCTTAATCTTCTTGGATTTTCAAGGTCCACAATTTGATGGTAGTCAGGATCATTTTTTTTAATATAAGATTGAAGACCTTCTATACCATTATTGGTGAATAGATCATTGACTTGATCGCGCGTGTCGTCGGCTATATCAGGAAATACATCCAAACCGTTAATCAATGCATTAATGTACAATCCGGTCCCTCCGCAAAGAATGGCAACTTTCTTGTTTCGCTGGTAGAAGTAATGTTGTAATAAGGACAATGCTTCCACTTCATATTTGCCAGCAGAATATTTATTTTCAATAGAACAATGATTAATGAAATGGTGGGGAACTTCATCAAGGGTTGCTTGATCTGGTTTGGCAGTTCCAATATTCATTTCCTTGTAAATCTGTCGACTATCTGATGAAAATATTTCTGCCTCATATTTCAAAGCAAGCTCTATCGACAAATCCGTTTTACCAACGCCGGTAGGACCTGTAATGTTTATAAGATATTTTTCTTTCATTGGAAATCTAGTCAAAAATAAAGTAACTTCAACAAAAACATTCATCATGAGAGCCTTCATCTTTTTATTCCTGCTTTTACCGGTATTTTTTGCTTGTGATAATCCTGCCATGGCAAAATCAACGAGCGAGGAAAAAGTTCATTCACAAAAAGAATGGGCAATGGTAATTCATGGAGGAGCAGGAACCATTTTGGAAAGTGAAATGACACCTGAAAAATTTAAACAATTTCATGGAGCATTAGATTCAGCATTGACCATTGGACAAAAAATCTTGGCATCAAATGGATCAGCATTGGATGCAATTGAAGCAACAATAAAGTTTCTGGAAGATAGCCCATACTTCAATGCGGGACGTGGAGCTGTATTTACCCATGAAGGGAAAAACGAACTGGATGCGTCAGTCATGGATGGAAGCAACAAAGAGGCTGGGGCAGTAGGTGGAGTGACCAATATCAAACATCCTATTTCAGCAGCCATCAAAGTAATGACCAATAGCCCTCATGTGATGATGGTAGGCAGAGGTGCAGAACAATTTTCAAAACAACAAGGATTGGAACAGGCTGATCCTTCGTGGTTTAAAACGGATAGAAGATGGGAGTCTCTCCAAAAGATACTACAGAAAGAAAAATCAACGGGAGCTGTATACGAAGAAGTGGATTCAAAATTCGGGACTGTTGGAGCAGTTGCACTTGACAAAAATGGCAATCTTGCTGCCGGTACCTCAACTGGAGGAATGACCAACAAAAAATTTAATCGAATAGGTGATTCTCCAATTATTGGCGCTGGTACATATGCAGACAATCAGCTTTGCGGCGTCTCTTGTACCGGTCATGGAGAATTCTTCATTCGCTACGCTGTTGCACATGATGTAGCTGCCCGAATGGATTATTTAAATGAGACCGTTGAGGAGGCTTCCGATTTTATTATCAATACCAAGTTGAAAGAAGTCGACGGCTCAGGCGGTCTTATTGCCTTGGATAAAAATGGTAACTATGCGATGCCTTTCAACACTGCGGGAATGTATCGTGGGTATATTTCTCCTGATGAGCGATTTGTCAAAATGTACAAAGAATGATTTGATCTGCAGAGGATTCAATGAGTCAATAGTGCAATCGGTCCCTCGGACCCTCCCTTAAAAGGTACACATGAGTTAATTAATATTACTGATAAAAGTTCTCATTTGAAGTGGATGAGAGGATGCGAATGAGGTACTCCACCTTGAGGTAAATCCTTTGAAAGAGGATGTCTGATCGAACAGGGGCATAAAAAAAGCGACAATTACTTGCCGCCACTCTATTGGCTATAGTTAGCTATAACCTCGTGGTTATAATTTATTCCAAAGCCGCTGCGAATATATACATAGTGTCAGTTATACACCAAATTAATTAACAACTCGTTAACAAAAAGGGGGCAATTTTCAGGGCAAATGTCCGAAAGCCTTCACTTTCAACCACATATGGGTTAAAATCAGTTCCATACTTTGGAAAATATTAACCTATTAAATTTTTTTTAAGATTCCTGTAACTAAATTTCACCGATACTCGTTTTAGCTTTAGATCAAGAAATGCAATATGAAAAACAAGAAACTTATCTACTTCTCGATTCTGGCATTGATCATTAGTTTGTGCTGTTTTGTTTATCTCAATTCTGGATTTATTTCAGGTGAAGTAAGTTATGTGGAAAGCTCTGATGACAGTGACCTCACACTACTAGATGATTCTGAATCTTTGGGTTTTGCAGATATGGCGATCATTGAATGGATCGCAGAAACTGTAAAATATTTGGCTACATTGGATCAATGATTTTAGAGAATTTGAAGCAAGCCGATTCCTCGAATTTATAACCGTTTAGAAAATCAGCAACTTTCATCCTCTTCTTTCCTTCCATTTGTAATTCCTCAATTTTTAGAAAGCCATCTGTGGTTTTAATCAATAGATTTTGACCATTAACGGAGATCATGCCTGGCTGAAGATTTTGATCGTTTTCATCAGTCAATGAGGCCTCGAGTATTTTGAATACTTCACCACTTGCCAACCTTGCCCACGCGCCAGGATAGGGATTCAGACCTCGCACCTTATTCCTGACATTCAATGATGTATCATCAAAATCGAGTTCGCAATTATCCCTAAATAACTTCGGGGCCTTGGTTACCTTAGATGAATCCTGCTCATAGAATTGGACCGTACCATTAGCTATTTCGTCTACTGTTTGCAGCAAAAACTCTCCTGAGACCTCCATCATTCGATGGTACAAAGTTCCTGCTGTATCATTATCATCAATGCGCATTTTATGTTGATGGATGATATTTCCTGTGTCGATTTCGTGTTTTAATTTAAATGTGGTCATTCCGGTAACTTTTTCTCCCTTGATAATGGCCCAATTGATAGGAGCGGCTCCTCTGTATTGCGGTAGAAGCGAGGCATGGAGATTAATTGTACCAAGGTCTGGCATATCCCAAACTACGACAGGCAGCATTCTGAAAGCCACCACAATTTGTACATCAGCTTTGTATGAAGCCAATTCTGCAACAAAGGTTTCGGCCTTCAGATTTTTCGGTTGTAAGATGGGGAGACCAAGCTTTACGGCATGTTTTTTTATGGCAGACTCTATAAAATTCTTTTTGCCCCTGCCACCTAATTTATCGACAGCTGTGACGACTGCTACAATTTCGTGTCTCGATTTATGCAATGCATCTAAAACCGGAACCGAAAATTCTGGTGTTCCAAAAAACACAATTCTTAGACTTTCTTGACTCATATATACTGTTAATAGATTTTAAATTTTGTGCTTCTATTAAGCTTAAAGCGTTTTATTCAATTATTTTGCAGCAAATAAACTAATAATAAGGATGTCCAGATTAATAATTCTTACTACAATTATTTTTCTCATTAAGTTCTCAGCTTTTTCACAAACCATTCCTTTGGAAGGATATGTTTTTGAGAGTGGGAATCGCGGATTTTTAAATGTCGTAAAAGTAGACCTAAAAGAGACAGGGACAGACCTGATTCTCCAGTCGGTTTTTTCTGATATCAATGGGTATTTCGAACTACAAATAGATCCTTCAAAAGATCACACATTGTCTCTTTCAAGAGAAATGTTTGAACCCATCGAAGTGTTACTCGCGGCAAAAGACAATGCCGGAAAAGAAAAGCAATTTTCAAAAATCGAAATGAGAAGGGCACCTGGTTATCAGTTTGAGATTACGCTCGCTCCGAAAAGGGAGGAAGAGAGCATTCCTGTTGATGCCATTAAAGGAGCATTGATTGAAGTGTATAATAATACTACGAGGGAAGAAGTAATGGTGCTCAAGGATCATCCTCATCCTGACTTTGCAGTCAATTTGATCAAAGGAAATCACTATACCATTTTGGTGCGAAAAGATGGATTCCTAGCAAAGAGAATGGAGGCTTTTGTAGACGTAGAAGGTTGTATTCTTTGTTTTGAAGGAGTAGGATCTGTAACGCCAGGAGTGGCCGAAAATCTTACTGAAGGAAATCAGATGGGTGTTTTGTTGGCCAATGTGGAATTGGAGTCCATTTTTACCGGAAAGAAAATGGAAATCAGAAACATCTATTATGATTTTGGAAAAGCTACTTTGCGATCTTCTGCCAAAAAAGAATTGGACAACCTGGTAATCCTAATCAAAGACAATCCTGAAGTGCTTCTTGAGCTTGGATCACACACAGATTCAAGAGGAACAAAACAAGATAACAACACACTCAGTCTCGACAGGGCCAATGCAGCTGTTGATTATTTGGTTGAAGTTGGAAATGTGTCACGAAGCCAAATCACAGCCCGAGGGTATGGTGAGTCATCTATAAAGAATGGTTGCACGGATGGAGTGCAATGTTCAGAAGAAAAGCATCAAGAAAACAGAAGAACAGAATTAAAAATCGTTGGCCTTGTGCCAAATCCACCTGCGAAAAAATCTTTGAAGAAAATGAAGCTGGAGGAAAATATGGATGACATCATCAAAGAACTACAAAATCAAGAGCAGATTAAAGTTACCGGTGATCAAACATTAGAAGATGTAATTGGTGAGAAGGCACCTCAGGTAGAAAAAGATCTTTCTGAACCTGTCGCTGAAGACGTAGGAAGTGGCGTTCAACTTGCTTCAGAAGCCATGGAAGAAGAAATGAAGGAGCAATCACAAGTAGTTGAAACTGTAATAGAAGAGGTTGTGGAAGAAGCCTCCGAGAGTGTAGAGCTTGTAGAAGAAGAAGTAACAGAAATTGTTGAGACACCAAAAGAGGGGATGGCTGAAGTGGCCGAAACTGTCAATGAAGAAATCACAAAAGTTGAGCAAGAAAAACCTCAAATGGAGGTGGATGTTGAAGAGGTCAAAGAAGAAATGGAAGTTATGGAGGAAAAGGAAGTGGAAGTAGGTCTGCCTTCAGGAGGAAGAGCAGAAGCTACCAACGATAATCCGTATGCGTTTTTAAATGGACCTAAGATAGTGATCATGGAATCAGAAAAATTCATAAAGCCTGACCACGAGATTTTTTCAAAGCATGAGCAAGTTTATCAATATGTAAAGCAAGGAACCATTTATTATATGGTCGGAAACTTCAATGATAAGACAAAGGCTGAAGAATATTTAAAAACAATGAAAATGGTATATCCCGATGCATACATGTTGGTCTTTGATAGTGGGAATATCGTTAAATAGATTATTCAAGAACTGTAATATCACCTTTTAGGATCTGCGTATCGCCTGAGGCGAAGTGTATTTCTATCAAATACACAAATACCCCAGGCAAAACATATTCTCCTTGGAATTGTCCGTTCCACCAATCTGTTTCTGAATCAAATTCAAAGTTTGATCTTTGGTAGATTTGATTTCCCCATCTATCAAAAATCTGGTATGAGTGTATACTTGCTGAAGTTTGAAAATCTTTGAATATTTGCAATCGTCCATTTGGTCCCTCCTCAATAATCGAAAATACATTTGGAATGTAAATGTCCATATTTTCTGCACATGACTGATTGAATTCGGGATCATTTGGGTCGAGACAAATTCCGCATTCATCGAAGACTGCCGAACCGTTGATTTCGCCGTTGCAATCAAGACATGATTGATTGAAACTTGGATCGTCAGGTTCAAGGCAATTACCACAATTGTCGATAAGGAAAGTTCCATTCGGAGTACCGTTACAGTCGAGACATGACTGGTTGAAGTCAGGATCGTCAGGATCAAGGCATTCATTACATTCATCTAATACGAACGTCCCGTTGGGTGTTCCAATACAATCGGCACATGATAGATTGAAGTTTTCATCATCCGGATCAAGGCATTCACCACATTGATCAACAATGAAATTTCCATTGGGAGTACCATTACAATCTGTACAATCTTGATTGAAACTTGGATCATTGGGATCAAGGCAATTGCCACAATTGTCGATAAGGAAAGTTCCATTCGGAGTACCGTTACAGTCGAGACATGATTGGTTAAAGTCAGGGTCTTCAGGGTCAAGACATTCATTACATCCATCTAATACGAACGTACCGTTAGGTGTCCCATTACAATCTGCACATGATTGGTTGAAGTTTGGATCATCTGGATCAAGACATTCACCACAATCATCCAAAACCAAACCACCATTGGAATTTCCTCCACAATCATTATCTATAGAGAACAAGGCACAGACCGCATCAATATCCGCGCCGGGAGTAGAGCCACCACAAGAACCATCATCCACATCTTGAATTTCTACTGCGTCAAATTTTAATTGTCCTGCAGTGTATCCAGGCATATATTGGTCAATATCAAGACCGGATGTTGAACCACTTATATTACCAAATTCATAGAATCCATCACCATTGATGTCACCAAGACCGTTTAATGTCAATTCTGATTCTGTATATGCGTCATACGGTCGTAAAGCCAAATTGCTTGACTCAACCAAAGGACCAACTTCGAAGACCCAGAGATCTTGTTGGTCATCTCCAGAATTTGAAAGGAGATTATTTGTAAAGCCCAATTTTAATATACCACCTTGACCAAGAAAAACCATTTCATATGGATCAGAAGATCCGCCAAAATAATCGCTTACACCAATAGCACCTTCTGGCTCAGGATCAGCATTCGGACAACCTGAAATATATTCGATAAGCACATCTGCAAAACTGAGTCCATCTGAACAAATTTCACATCCATCATTATCTAGTTGTGCACAGTCATCATCCATGCAATCTATCAGGCCATCACCATCGTTATCAATACCATCGCCACAAGTGAGACTTGTATTTTCTTGAGCCGCTAGACCCAAAGTAGTGATACACATCATAAGTATAGAGAAAATCCTTTTCATCTTACATATTCTTTCTCATACTTGTTCATTTAAAAATAGAAAGGTAAATGTCGTTTGCTTGCGCAAGTGTACATTGTGTTTGAAATTGAGACTTGGATAACTTCTTTGTGTCTTCTTACAACTTAAAACTTTGTGAACCTCTGTGCTTCTCTTTGAAACTCAGTGCACCAGTTCGCTTTACTTCCTTCTGTAAATTCCTTTTCGAAAAAACAATTAAAAAGAATAGCTTCTACTTGCAACACTCAAAAAGAAGTAAAGCCTTCCCGATTTGGTCCCGATACATCGGGATAAATTGGGAGTGGATGCCGGCCTTAGCGGGCCGCTTGGAAATCGGGATGATTTTTTGGTTTCGTTTTAACAAGAGTTATCCCATTTCCCATCAAACAATCATTCCGGCTAAGGCTCCAGTTAAGAGTGTTGCTATGGTGCCACCAATCAATGCTTTTACACCCAAAGAAACCAATGTTTTTCTTTGTCCTGGAGCAATGGCACTAATACCACCAATCTGTATTCCAATGGATGCAAAATTTGCAAAACCACATAAGGCGTAGGTCGCGATGATGATTGATTTGTCGGCGAGTACACCAGCATTTTTATAATCAACCAATGAAGCATACGCCACAAATTCATTGAGGATGGTCTTTTCGCCCAGTGTTTGTCCTATCAATAGCATGTCTGCGGTATCCACCCCAATGAGCCAGGCGATAGGTGAGAAAAGTGTTCCTAAAATCAATTGAAGTGAAAGTCCATCGAATGAACCACCAGTCCAGGCAATGATCGATTCATTGAGTCCGGTCGCGTCTCCGATTCTTATCAACAATGCATTGACAAGATAGATCATAGCCATAAATGCAAGGAGCATGGCTCCGACATTCACAGCCAATTTGAGACCATCGGTTGTGCCTCTGGCAAGTGCATCAAGCATGTTGTCACCATTGTCAAAATCTGCAACATCCAGATTTGAGTCAATTTCTTTTTCAGTTTCCGGATACAACATCTTAGCAGTAACAATGGCAGCGGGTGCTGAAATGATAGAAGCGGTAAGCAAGTGCATTCCAAAAGCTGCAGCTTGTTCAGGGTCACTACCTCCTAGCATAGACATGTACGCCCCGAATACTCCACCTGCGATGGTGGCCATTCCACCTGTCATCAATGTCATGATTTCTGATTTTGACATGCCTTCCAAATATGGTTTTACTACCAATGGTGCTTCTGTCTGACCTATAAAAACATTGGCTGCAGCCGCCAAACTTTCCGACCCTGACATCTGCATGGTCTTTGTCATCAGCCACGCAAAACCATACACCACTTTTTGTAAAATACCGAGGTAGTAGAGTAGACTCGAAAGAGCAGAAAAGAAAACAATGGTAGGCAGCACGAAGAATGCAAACCCGTAAGGAGATCCTGGTTTGGCCAATTCTCCAAATAGAAACGCCGCAGATTTTTCAGAACTACCAATCATAATCACGAAAAAATCTACAATCGCTTGAAAAATCGATCGTATGAATGGGACCTGAAGCATACCAACTGCCAACACAATTTGAAGTAGCATTCCTATACCTACTAATCTCCAATTTATTCTTCCACGATTGGAGCTGAGTAAATAACATATCCCTAATAGAAATACTATCCCAATGCTGCCCCTTAAAATATTAGTTAGAATATCCATACTTTCTCAATTCTGTGCTTAGATTTGAAGAGTAATTTAGAGATTTTTTAAAGATTAAAGGCTCAATCAAAGCATTGACTTTAATTGAAAGAAAATTCTTGTATTAAAATTTAGAAAACGAATGGCAATTTTGATTGGAATTAGTGGTGGTAGCGGTTCAGGTAAAACCAGTTTTATCCGGGCATTGAAGAATCGACTTCCCGAAGAAGCTGCTAGTTTCATATCGTTTGATAATTACTACTTTCCAAGAGAAATGCAAAAGTCAGATCAGGCAGGAGTGAAAAATTTCGACCTTCCTGAGTCAATGGATTATTTAAGTTTTAAAAATGATCTGCGTAAATTACAAGAAGGGCAAGAGGTCAGCTTCATGGAATATACATTCAACAATGCAAAGGCAGAACCCAAAGAAATTACCATTCTTCCTGCTCCGGTTATCATCATTGAAGGCTTGTTTATTTATCATTTTCCAGAATTGAGAAAATCGTTTGATCTCAAAATCTTTATCAATGCCGAAGATGAAATCAAACTGATCCGGCGGATAAAACGGGATCAGGTAGAACGAAATTATCCGTTAGAAGATGTGCTCTACAGATACGAGCGACACGTTATGCCTGCCTATGACAGATTCATTGCACCATATATTCCGCAAATGCACTTGATTGTAAATAACAACGAAAACTTTGATAAGGCATTGGAAGTATTGAAAGCTTACATACTTTCTTCTTCAAGTAATTGAAGGCATATCCTAATTCCTTTACAGTTTCATTATCTTTTTTGTCCAATTTAATTTCTCCTTGGAGTCTTCCATCCTTTTTGAATTCGATCTTCATTGATTTAAAGTTCGCCCAATGCAAATTGGATCAAAAAAAATCAAAACTTCATTCTTGGCTCAGGTGTCATTCCAAGTCCGGAGAAATCCTTTTCTAGATATTTGTACCAAGCGGCCATGGCGATCATGCCTGCATTATCTGTACAAAATCGAATATGAGGAATGAATCCTTCATAATTGTGTTGATCGCAAAGCGCCTTAAATTTATTTCTCAGACCAGAATTTGCAGATACTCCACCGGCTATCGCCAAGGTGGAAATTTTCTCCCTGTCTGCAGCCTTTTTAAGTTTCTTGATGAGTGTTTCACAAATGTTTTCCTGGATGGAAGCACAAAGATTATTCAATTGTTTGTCTACAAACTCAGGATCTTCTTTGGTCTGTTTTTGAAGAAAATACAGCACCGCCGTTTTAAAGCCCGAAAAGCTAAAATCAAGATCTGGAACATTGGCTGTGGGGAAGGTAAATATAGCTTCTCCTTGTTGTGCCAACTTGTCCACTTCAGGACCGGCAGGATAGGGAAGTCCCAACATTTTGCCAGCTTTATCAAATGCTTCGCCTGCTGCATCATCTTTGGTTTGACCGAGAATGATCATCTCATTATGTGCATTGACTCTGACCAATTGCGTATGACCTCCTGACACAGTGAGACATATAAATGGAAATGTCGGTACTGGATTTTCAGCAAAATTGGCCAAAATGTGGGCATGCATATGTTGCACTTCAATGAGTGGAATTTGTAATCCTTGAGCCAGAGATTTGGCGAAACTCACACCAACAATCAAGCTACCCAGCAGTCCTGGACCACGAGTGACGGCAATCGCATTCAATTCCGATTTATCTACACCAGCCTCCACCAATGCTGCTTCTACGACTGGAATGATTTTTTGAATATGTTCCCTGGAGGCGACTTCTGGGACCACACCTCCGTAATCTTTATGCGTTTTTTGGCTTGCGATAATATTCGATAAAACCTGACCTTCTTGTATAACCGCAGCTGAAGTATCATCACATGAAGATTCAATGGCGAGAATCGTGCGAGTCATCTATTCGTTGATTTTAGTGCTTTGGAAGCTTTGTTTTTTGGAAAAAATGTTATTATTGTGTACGTCAAAATAAGCTTATTTTGCATCAAATAAACAAGAAAATTCCAATTACATGAGAATGATCATCAGTTTGGTTCTATTGGCTGGCATTTTGGGCCTTTCATTTGTTTTGTTTTCAAATATTCAGGACCCCATCAAATTTAGAGATGAAAAAAATGCTCGAAAAGATGTGGTCGTTGACAAATTAAAGCAAATCAGAACATGTCAAGAAACCTATCGAACCATTACAGGAGAATATGCTCACAATTTTGATACCCTCGTTTGGGTTTTAAAAAATGACAGCATTCCATTTGTTAGTATTGAAGGAGACCCTGATTCAGGTGAAGAATTCACAAAAACGGTAACCTATTCCATGGCCATTGATTCTATCAATTCCTGGGGCATAAATCTAGATGATCTTGCGATAGTACCTTTCAGCGATAAAACATTTAATATTTCTGCAGATACTATAACCTACCAACAGACTTTGGTGCATGTCACCGAAGTATCAACTCGATGGAAGGAATTTATGGGCGAATACGCTAATCCTAAATATTCTAAGTACGATAATCTCTATGATCCAAACAAGAAACTAAAGTTTGGTGATATGTCTAAACCATCTTTATCAGGTAATTGGGAGCTTTAGATTTCAATTTTTCAAATATCAATGTTGAGGATTCGGCCTTAAGCCTTACTTCAACTGCCATCATTCAAGGTAACCAAATCCATTATGGGTTGTGGAATGTCCAGACTTTGTTGGAGGTCGATAATATTGCGGAAGCTGATTATAAAAAGTTAGATAAACTTGGAAAGCTTAATATTTCGAAATCATATGTGCTGGTCGATACAGACGATTATGAACATGTAGATTTTGATACTTTTGATCCCATTCACTTTTCTAATTACCTACCTCCCAATAAACTTGCAAAAAGCCCAAGTGAGGTTTATGAAAAGCTAAAGCAGCAAAAAGTATTTAGTCTTTACTATTTGGACAAGCCTGAAAGAAAGAAGATTAAAGCTCTTCATAATAAATCAAATTCATTTCATATCTCAACAGGTATGGCTAATCTACTTGTGAACTCAAGAGATCAAATGCTAATCTGTATGATCAATGATGTCATGCATTTAGCCATTCAAAAGAATGGGAAATTTGGTGGCTATGAGCAACACAGTTCAAGGGACCCTAAAGACTTATTGTATTATATTCTTCTGCATTGTACAGAGCACGATGTTGATCCATCGACATTTCCAATTACTTTGGGTGGAAGTATCGTTAAGCCTAGTCCCTTGTATGATTTATTAAGCAATTACCTGGGGGGTCTGAAATTGTACACTAGCAATAAATACACCTTAGGAGCCGCTGCAGGACAAGGTCATTACTATTTGCCATTTACAATGGCTTTGGCATGCGGATAACAGGAGGACGCTTCGGGGGTATGCGTTTCAGTCCACCAGCTGATAATTGGCCGACACGACCTACCACAGACTTTTCAAAGGAAGCACTTTACAATATTCTCACGAACAGAATTGATTTCTCAGAAATCAAATTTCTTGATCTTTTTGGGGGCACAGGGGCGCATTGTTATGAATGCATTTCTCGTGGATGCGAAGATGCCACTTACGTTGATAAGTATGGTCCGGCACATAAATTTGTGAAACAAATGGTTGCCAAACTAAAGATAGAAGAGAACATTACATTCTGGAAAATGGATGTGTTCAAATTTATCAAGTTGAATAAAGATCAATATGACTTGATATTCGCCGGTCCACCGTATCCGTTAAAGAACATACCTGACATTCCGGTCCTGATATTAGAGAAAGGCATGTTGAAAGATGATGGCTTATTGATTGTTGAACATAATCCCAATGAAAATCTTGAGAACATTTCAGGTTTTAAGGAAAGTCGAAAATACGGGCAGACTATTTTCAGCTTTTTTAAGCAATCTGAAGAATAAAAGCCTTGATTACTTAAAATGTGTAGCTCAAAATAAAATAGTGTCTTTTCACTTGAGATGAGTATGAAATCGTTTGCAAGAATCCAGTTGAAATCTCAAATCTGTATTCAATACCCATTGTGTTTTTGCCATAACCAATGCCTCCAAGCAACCCCATATCTATCAAGTTAGGCTCATTTGTGACTATTCCTTCGGTAGAATTCATAGCCTCTCCAACAACGTTGGTCCTTTTGCGGTAACTATCAAAACCGAGATTGGCCGCAAGTGAAAAACCAAAATTAGCAAACACTTTGGTGGTAGGTTGATTTCTAAATGTGAATCGATATTTAGGTGCAAGCTTTAAATAGGAAACATCGATTTCTGTGATGTTGGTTGTGTATGTGGTACCTAACCCTTCAATTCTCAAATCTCCATAGAAGTTTGAGTAAGTAAAAAGTAAGTCGACGTTGAAAGAGTGAAAAGCTCTATCGTTGGTAATAGGTAAATCAATGGTTCCTCCGAAAATAGCTGTAATTGAGGGAATAAATTCTGTTTGAACTAAGTAAAAATTGGAGGTTTCACTCACAAAATCCAATGAAGTACGAACACCTCCTAAAAAGAGACTATACGAAATTGAAGGAACATCATAAATAAATTCGGAGTTGTCATTCATGTCACAAGTTTGATAACTCTTCATTAAATCTGATAAATAATTTTCATCATAAATTGGTTCTTCAATGTTTTGCTTAAAATTTGTGCACTCATCCAGAATATCAACCAGTTGTTCCTTTAATGAACCTCTTTGTTTTATATTGAATTGAGCATAATATTCATTGTTGTGGAGGAGTTCAAAAACGCCGTTCCTTTTAAAATAGAAATGAGGATAATCGCCTTGCAAGGCAGCATGATAAAGATCTAATTTCCCTTCATGGATGAGCCTTAAGAACACATCCATCTTTTTTAATTCTTTTGATTCTGTGTCTAGAATTTCAATATTACCGGTTTCGAATTTTGTTCCATTCACTTGAAATGACCTTAGGTCATCAGTTGTATATTCAGAAGTTTCATCTTTGATTTCATCCAGAAAGGTGACTGTGCTTGGACTTTTTCTCCATTTTTGCTTGTCAATCAATCCTTCTTTTGTGGTTCCGTCCTTAAATGTTATTTGTCCTTTTTCATAATATTTTTGTCCATGCAAAGAATAAGACAGAAGGATGAACAGCATACTGAGTCCAAAGGATGTGAGATGTTGTTTCATTTGGAATTTGCTTGTCAAAAGATTTCATTTAGTGAAAGAAACAATTTACAAGAATGTAACTCCTCCCTAAAAGAAATCATTTTAAACAAAAGGAGGTAAACATTATTGAATGTAAAGTTTTCAATTTGGGAGAAAAAGCTCTTTAACATGAGTTTAAAAACTGTACAATAAATGCAAATAATGCCTTATTATCCGGCTCTTATATACATTAGCATTTACAAAGCCGTTGGATATCTCATATCGATATTCAAGCCCTATTTTATTTTGTTGATAACCAAAACACATTAGTACAGAAGATTCAATTAGGTCGATTTCTTCGAATATTGTTTGTGAAGTTTTGGTTTCAGTTCCAAATGAATAATTTGTTCTTTCGTTGATGGAACTATGCATCAGATTGGCTCCGAATGCAATTCCGAAAGCGCCATATATATTTTTCTTTGGTGCCGGTCTTAGGTTGAAACGTAGTTTTGGTGAAACTTTCAAATAGCCCATCTTGAATTCAGAAGCGTTGATACTGTATGAATCCCCTCCCATAAATAAATCACTTCGATAAGAGCCATTGGTATTAAAGTAGGTGTATAGAGCATCCAAATAAACTGATAAATAATGTCTCTGTCTTGTTAATGGCATATCATAGAAGACAGAAGCAAAAGGTGTGATAGATCTTTCGAATTCGGTTTGTACAAGATAAAAAGTTGAAGACTCACTTGGAAATGATAAGTCAGTAGCCACCGCTCCAATAGAAACACCCAGCTTATTGGTTGGCATGCTATAGTCAGTGATTTGCGTTTTCCCACACAGTTCATATTCATTCATCAGAAGCAATAAATATGACTTAGTATAGGCAGGATCATTCAAGGGTTTATCTATTTTCTTGCAATCTGAGGTGATCTCCTTCAATTGTTCTTTAAATGATTTACCATTGGATTTGATTTTCAAATTTTCAAAATATTGATTTGGATTTAGCAACTTGAACTGCCCATTTTCCTCATAATAAAAATGTGGATATTCATTGACCAAACTGGCCTTGTAAAGATTTATTTTTCCATTATAAATTGGAATCAAAAACAACTCTTTAATCACTGACTCTTTTTTCTTATGATCAATGATTTGAATTTTTGATGACGGATAGGTCATTTTCGATACTTCAAAAGACTGTAATTCTGAAGCAGTGTAAATGATGGGATCAGAGTCATCGTCCTTTAAAAATTTTATGTTTTCAGGACTATTTTTCCACTTTTGAAAATCTATCAGACCTTCAATGGTAGTTCCATTTTTTAGAGTGACATTACCAGATTCGTAAAAGCTTTGTGACAAACAATGTTGGGCCAATGTCCAAGATAAAAGAAGAGTCAAAATGAGTGTTCTCAGTTTCATAGTTGGTTGGGTTTGAAATGTTAGATTTAGTGAAGAACAAGTAGTCAAATAAATGAATTTTTTTGCAAAATCCTAGTGCCCTAGAATCATTTAACCTTTTAAAGCAGCCGAAAATCTAGGCTTTAATCTCGCAGGCCTCAGCTTAATGATATTTAATGTAAATACCTTTGATCGTTGCTCCTTATGTTGCTTTGCTTTTCACATATTCAATACTAGCATTCATACTTTGAAGCGTTTCAATAAACTTCTTACTCTCTAATGGGGTCACAAAAATTCTTTTCGAATTTTTATCTTCCAACGTAATGCCTTGAAAGTTCAAAGCATACTTTTGTGTGGCAACCGGATAGGCTGCTTTTTCAATACTCTTAATATTTGAAATTTGCATTTTTGAAGACATGATGGCTCCGTAGCAAGTCAGTTGATCTCCTTCAATGATGTAATGATTTCTCATCAAGTATCTCATGAGTAATAGCCCTCCAATAATGACCAAAGAAAGAAATACCAAGGCAAATGTTCGTCGGTTTGAATCCATTTCATCAATACTCAAGTTGTGAAAAATACCAATTAAGCCTATAATAACCGCCAACATTGCAGTCAATCCATACAATAAGATAAATACCGGATGAACCGAAGATCTGTATTTCATAGGTGGAAATATAGGGAATTCATCGTCTATTTTACTGAAAACCAATAGGTTTAAGATAATTCCATTTTATTATATCTTTTACCAATCTACCCAACAATGAGCATAAAATACAGCACAATTATTTTATTTTTGCGGCGTGCAAAATCGATCTATAGTCCAAATAATTCAAGAGAAGGTAGCCCAATGTCTGGCTTCCGAATTCAATTTCACCATTGAACCCAATGATGTTGTTGTAAATGAAACCAAAAAGGAATTTGATGGTGAATACACTGTTGTGATTTTTCCTTTTGTCAAGGCATTGAAAATGAGTCCACCTCAGATTGGAGAGAAGTTAGCCGCTGCATTGATCAATGGTTCTGATATTTTCAAAAATTCAAATTTGGTTGCAGGTTTTCTGAATCTTGAAATGAGCGACTCTGCTTGGCAAACCGAATTACTGAGAGTAAGTCAAGATGAAAGTTTTGGTGTCTTTCCAAAGAATGGAAAGAAAATCATGATCGAATTTTCCAGTCCTAATACGAATAAGCCATTACACCTTGGTCATGTCAGAAACATACTGTTAGGGGTTTCATCAGCATTGATTTATGAGGCACTGGGTTATGAGGTGATCAAAACCAAAATCATCAATGACAGAGGTATAGCCATTTGTAAAAGCATGTACGCTTGGGAGCATTACAGTAATGGAGAAACGCCAGAGAGTTCTGGTATCAAACCTGACCACTTTGTTGGAAAATACTATGTCAAATTCAATGAAATATTAAATGAAGAATATTCGAATTGGCAAAAGTCAGATAATGCCAATGCATTGATAGAAACAAAAGGAGCTCAAGCACATCGTGAAGATTTCTTTAAGAAATACAAAAACAATTATTTCAACGAATACAGCCAAATCGGTAGTGCAACAAAACAGATGTTGCTCGACTGGGAAGACAACAAAGAAGAAACCATTGCCCTTTGGAAAAAAATGAACAACTGGGTGTACGCTGGATTCGATGAAACATATGCCAAGATGGGGGTCAATTTTGACATCATTTACTATGAATCAGAGACCTACAAACTCGGTCGAAAATATGTAGAAGAATTTGTTGAAAAAGGATTGTTTTATCGGGAAGAAGATGGAAGTATCTGGATTGATCTGGAAGATGTAAACCTCGACAAGAAAATTTTACTCCGTTCAGATGGCACTTCTGTGTACATGACACAGGATATTGGAACAGCGAAACAGAGGTACGAAGATTATGGTATAGACAGCATGGTGTATGTCGTCGCAGACGAACAAAATTACCATTTCAAAGCGCTGTTTGAAATTCTGAAGAGAATGGGTGAACCATATTCAGAAGCCTTGTTTCACCTCTCATATGGAATGGTAGAACTACCAACAGGTAGAATGAAATCGCGAGAAGGAACCATTGTCGATGCAGATGATCTGATTGCAGAAGTCATTTCTGAGGCCGAAAATTCTGTAAAAGAAAAAGGTGGACTTGAAGAATTGACAGATGATCAAAAGTCAAATATTTACAAGCAAATAGGATTGGGAGCTTTGAAGTATCATATGATCAAAGTCAATCCAAAGAAAAAGATGATCTTCGATCCAAAAGAATCGGTAGACATGCAGGGTCAAACGGCTCCTTACATTCAAAATGCTTTTGTTCGGTTTAAATCGATAGAGCGAAAATTGGGAGAATTAAAAACTGATATTGACTATTCAGCATATACGCTCCATCCGTTAGAAAAAGATTTGATTCAAAGTATTTCTAAGTATCCTGAAATTGTGAAGGAAGCTGGCCAACAATTTGATCCGTCAGCATTGGCAAATTATAGCTATAATCTGGCAAAGCAGTTTCATAAATTTTATCAAGAATTGAGAATTATAACTGCAGAATCAGAAGAAGCAAAACAATTTCGGATTGCTCTTGGAACGGAAGTAGCCAAAGTTTTAGAAAAAGCCATGGGACTTTTGGGCATTGAAATGCCTGAACGAATGTAAACAAACAAACATGACAACAAACGCGGAAGAAGAACGTCCATTAAATTTTATAGAAGAGGAAATTGAACAAGATATTGCCAATGGCAGATATCCCAAACACATACACACCCGTTTTCCTCCTGAGCCAAATGGTTTTCTCCACATTGGTCACGCTACAGCTATATGCTTCAATTTTGGAACTGCAAAAAAATATGGAGGCAAAACCAATTTACGATTTGATGATACCAATCCAAGTACAGAAAAGACCGATTATGTTGATGCTATAAAAAGAGATGTAAAGTGGCTCGGCTTTGAATGGGAAGGAGAAGCACTCTATGCTTCCGATTATTTCGATACCTTATATGATTACGCAGAACAATTGATCAAAAGTGGAGATGCCTACGTTGACGACTCTACACCTGAGGAAATTGCCAGTATGAAAGGCACACCGACAGAAGCTGGTACCAACAGTCCATATCGCGATAGAAGTATTGAAGAAAATCTTGAATTGTTCAGGAAAATGAAGGCCGGTGAATTTGAAACTGGTTCAAAAGTGTTGCGTGCAAAAATTGACATGAGCTCAAATAACATGCACTTGCGTGATCCTCTCATGTACAGAATTAAGCACGAAGCACATCACCGGACCGGAGATAAATGGTGTATTTATCCTATGTATGATTTTGCACATGGTCAGTCAGATTCCATAGAAAAGATTACACATAGTTTGTGCTCTCTTGAATTTATTCATCATAGACCATTGTATGAATGGTTTATTGAAAAGTTGGGTATATTCCCTTCACGTCAAATCGAGTTTGCTCGAAGAAATGTCTCACATATGATCACCTCTAAAAGGAGGTTGATGAAATTGGTTGAATCAGGAGTTGTTGAAGGATGGGACGATCCTCGTATGTGTACCGTATCTGGTATGCGTCGAAAAGGATATCCTGCCGAAGCTATCAGAATATTCTGCGATAAAATCGGGATGGGCAAACGTGATGCATTGATTGAGATCGAGTTGTTAGAATCTTGTGTGAGAGATGTACTCAATAGGATTTCAGAAAGAGTGATGGTCGTTACCAATCCGGTCAAACTGACAATTACCAATTACCCGGAAGGACAAGATGAAATGCTAACTGCGGTAAACAATCCTGAAGATGAAAATTCAGACACAAGAGAGATTCCTTTTTCTAAAAATCTTTTCATTGAAAGAGAAGATTTCATGGAAGATCCACCAAAGAAGTTTTTTCGTCTAGGGCCTGGTCGCGTGGTCAGACTCAAAAATGCATTCATCATTGAGTGTGAAGATTTTGACAAAGATGCTGATGGAAATATTATAGAAATCAGATGTAAATACTTCCCTGATTCAAAAAGCGGTCAGGATACAAGTGGCATCAAAGCAAAAGGAACACTTCATTGGGTTTCTGCTGATCATGCCATTCATTTGCAGTTGAACGAATACGACCATCTATTTACAGATCCTACTCCAATGGGACATGAAGGAAAAGAATTCACGGAGTTTATTAATCCTGACTCATTGGTAGTCAATAATAAAGCTTTAGCTGAACCATATTTGGCGAAAGCAGTAAAAGAAACGCACTATCAATTTATGCGCAAGGCTTATTACATTTTAGATCAAGAGAGCAGTGAAGACAAACTGATATTCAACAAAACTGTCCCCTTGAAAAGTTCTTGGAAAAAGAAAAAATAATTGGCGAAAGGTAGACAAATATTAGCTCCTGAAAGATTCGGTCTGGTGTTACACAGATTGGCACACCAACTGATTGAAAATTTTGGCTTGTTCGAAAATGTTTGCATCGTTGGAATTCAAGAGAAAGGTGTAACCCTAAGTGAAAATCTAATCACTCTAATTAAGTCAGAAGAAAAGAAAATCAAAAGCATCGATTTCGGAAAGCTTGACATTTCTTTTTACAGAGATGATTACAGATTCAGAGCGAAACCCATCAAAGTTTCACCAACTGATATAGAGTTTTCATTGGACGGCAAACAAGTGATCCTGGTCGACGATGTTTTATACACTGGAAGAACGATCCAAGCAGCTTTGTCTGCTTTGCAAGATTTCGGAAGACCTTCAAGAGTGGATTTGTTGGTCATGGTTGACAGAAGATTTAAAAGGCAATTACCGATTGAAGCAAACTTCACCGGTATCACCGTAGACGCCGTCGATGATGCCTATGTGAAAGTCATTTGGAACGAAAAGCCAGGCAAGAATAATATAAAGATTTTTTCAGCAGATAACGGGGGAGAATGAGTGAGTTGCAATTAAGTACAAAACACCTATTAGGTATCAAATACATCACAGCAGATGATATACATTTGATATTGAATACTGCTGAGAATTTTAAAGAAGTAATCAATCGTCCTATCAAAAAAGTGCCATCTCTTCGGGACATTACCATTGCCAATTTGTTTTTTGAAAATTCTACCAGAACTAGAATTTCATTTGAACTTGCAGAGAAGAGATTGTCCGCGGACATTGTAAATTTTTCTGCTAGCAGTAGTTCAGTAAAGAAAGGGGAAACCCTGCTTGATACCGTCAATAATATTCTTTCCATGAAGGTGGATATGATTGTCATGAGGCATCCGGCACCAGGTGCTCACTTCTTTTTATCGAATCATATTGACGTCAATATCATCAATGCAGGTGACGGCACACACGAGCATCCGACACAAGCCTTGCTTGATGCTTTTTCAATGAAAGAAAGAGTGGGGAATTTAAAAGGGAAGAAGGTGGTTATCGTTGGTGATATACTTCATTCAAGGGTTGCGTTGAGCAATATTTTTTGTCTCAAAAAGCTCGGAGCCGAGGTAATGGTTTGTGGACCACCAACTCTTATTCCCAAACACATTGACCAACTCGGTGTAGAAGTGGAATATGATGTGAAAAAAGCTTTAAAATGGTGTGATATTGCCAATGTACTCAGAATTCAATTAGAACGTCAAGATATAAAGTACATCCCTTCATTGAGAGAATACGCGATGTACTACGGAATAAAAAAGTCAATGCTGGACACACTCAATAAGGAAATTGTGATCATGCATCCCGGACCGATCAACAGAGGTGTTGAGTTATCAAGTGATGTTGCAGATTCAGAACACTCGATTATTCTCGATCAGGTGGAGAACGGAGTGGCGGTCAGGATGGCAGTATTGTACCTTCTGGCAGGGAAGCGAAATCTGGCAAAGACTTAAAATTTTGATAAAGTGAACATTTTGGGCATCATTTGGCCACAAAATTGTATTTAATAAATTGGAATTAGACTATTTAAAAGCATGCATAATTTGAGAAATACTTTGGTTCTTTTGCTTCTTCTTTTTGGGTTTCAAATTGTTGCCCAACATGACATTCAGATCAGAATTGATGATTACGACAATGATTCTCTCATTGTGGGTTATTATTTGGGTGATAAGCAACTGGTACACGACACCTTGCTGACAGATAAAAAAGGCCAATTCAGAATTCAGGCAGATACTTCTCTTAATGAGGGCTTTTATCTTTTCCTGACATTGACCGAAAATCAATTTGTTCAATTTATGGTCAATGATGATCAGGAATTTGAAATGCGAACAAGCGCGAAGGATCTTTCTAATGTCAAATTCAAGGGTTCAAAAATCAATGAGGCCTTTAGTAATTATGTCGCTTTTCTTGGAGAGAAACGTCCAAAGGCCGAAATACTTAGCGCCGAATTGGATTCTCTTGCTGAAGATGATCCAAAGAGGCAAAGTCTTGAAATGCAGCAGGAGAAAATCAATGCTGAAGTAGCTGATGAGCAAGAGCGATTGATCAATGAGTTTGATGGGACTTTACTCGCCATGCTAATCAAAGCCAATAAGACACTTGACATTCCCGAATTTGACGAGCTTTCAGAAGAAGAAGCCAAAATAGCGGCTTACAGATATTACAAAGACCATTATTTTGATAATATAGAATTGGGTAATCCGCTTGCTTTAAGAACTCCTTTTCTTAATCAACGCATCAACTACTACATTCAAAACCTAACACCAAATCATCCTGATTCTATCAACAATAGCATCGATTATATCCTCACTGAAGTTGAGCCTGCTCCAGAATCATTTAGATTCTATTTAAGTACATTTCTGAATAAGTACCTAAAGTCCAAAATCGTTGGAATGGACGCTGTGTTTGTGCATTTATATGATAACTACTACGCTAAGGGAAAAGCCCCGTGGTTGGATGAGGAAACGCTCTTAAAGATAAAGGAAAAAGCTGATGGAGAACGTCCAGTCCTTATTGG
>JAHDDD010000001.1:0-33550 GCA_020629535.1 Saprospiraceae bacterium | reverse complement strand
CACACTTTACAAGGAAGACGGTTCAGAAATATCCATCGATGACATCGAATACGAATACCTTGTCATTCTATTTTGGGCTCCAGATTGTGGACATTGTAAAAAAGCCATGCCCCATGTTGTCGACTTCTACAAAGAATACAAGGACAAAGGAGTAAAGTTACTCAGCGTATGCACCAAACACGGTGAAAAGACCAAAACCTGTTGGCCCGCCATCGAAGAAAAAGGAATGGAAGATTTCATCAATGTCGCTGATACATACCACAAGTCTAGGTTCAAAATGAAATACAATGTCAAGACCACGCCAAAGATCTACATCCTGAATTCAGACAGAGAAATCATCATCAAGAACATTGGAGGAGAACAACTCGGTGATGTAATGGAAGAAGTCTTCAGAAGAAGAGATGCCGAAGGATAGGTTTAGTTAGAGGTGAATGGTGAGTTGTGAATGGTTTTTAGCTAGGATACCAGAATTGTCAATGTTGATGTGTGGTGTTTTTGCAAACATAATCCATGACAACCTCATGTCAATAAATCACTCCCTTTCAAAGGTGTTTAGTTAGCGGTGAGTGGTGAATGGTTCCATATAATTCCATAATTCTCCCTTCCATTTTAAAGGAAGGGCCGGGGATGGGTGGAAATCAGCAAGATTCTTTCCTCCTACTTACCCAACTGAACTAGTGCTTTTTCCATTTTCATTTTGGTGAGCCAATTCTGATGAATCAAAACATCAATTTGATCAATGAGATGTCTCTCTTTTTTATTGCCAAAAAAATGTGTGATAACATGTATGTCGCCTTCCTTTGAACAAGAAGACGAAGTTCTTTTATGATGCACGATGAATTGTGTGCCATCTGCATTCATGACTGTTGAAGAGTTGCCGTTATGGCGAACAGAGGAATGAGTATCATCAATGGCGACAATGTTTGAGGAAGAATCACCAAAGCAGTTAATGGTGGAATGAGAACCATCAGCGTTTATGAGTGTCGCTGAATTTCCGTTCTTCATGATTGTAGATCGTGTACCATCAAAGTTGACCAATGTGATATTGTTAAGATTGTGGTACACACTAGTAACTGCTTTGCTACCATTATTCTCCTGAGCATAGCCAGAAGCCACCGAAAGAATAAATGTTAAAAGGAATAATTGAATTTTCATGTTATGCGTTTATATAAATATAAGAATAATAATATTCTAATCCTAGGTCTCTGAACTATGTGCCTTTGATTCGAAAAGGCGCGACGCAATTTAGTTTTACACCTTCAAAATGATCCAAAAATTCATTTTATTAATATTTTGACTCGCACTGATTTTGATATTGGCGTTCTGCTCTGATCAGCAAAATGATTGATGGGTACCAATGAATTTGCCTCAGGAAAATAAGTAGCAATATTTTCTCTCGGAATATTATACGGAACAACTTTGAAGTTGTTTGCTGATCTTTCAATTTTGTCGTATACACTGATCAGGTTAACGACATCTAATTTTTGTAACCCGAGGTCTTTCATGTCTTGTTGGTTCATCAAGACGACCCTTCTTTCATTATAAATGCCTCTGTATCTGTCGTCCAGTCCATAGATGGTGGTGTTGAACTGATCGTGGGACCGGATGGTCATCATTAAAAATTCATCTTCGTCCAAGTGATGGTCGGGGAGTTCGCAAATGGAAAATTTTGCTTTCCCTCCTTTCATTTTACTGAAGTCTGCTTTTCTGGCATTATTTGGAAGGTAAAATTCATTTCCATCTGAAATTCGTTTTTCATATTCTTCAAAACCATCAATGATTTCAGAAATGGTTTGTCTGACCAGTGAATAATCTAGCATATATTTGTCCCAATCAATGCTTTCATTTCCTATTACAGCTTTGGCCATGCGACAAACAATTTCAACTTCGCTGATCAAATGTTCTGAGGCAGGTTCTAACTTACCTGCTGTACTGTGAACTTTCCCCATACTGTTTTCAACAGAAAGCTTTCTCTCTTTTCCGTTTTTTTCATCCTTCTCTGATCGACCAAGGGTAGGAAGGATAAGAGAAGTCTTGCCGGGTATTACGTGTGTTCTGTTCAACTTTGTACTTATCGAAACGGTCAGATCACAATTTTGTAAAGCTTCTGCTGTGAAGTTAGTATCAGAAGCAGCCGACAGAAAATTACCTCCCAATGAAACAAAAACTGTAGCCTTTTTATCGTACATCGCTTGAATGCATGCCACAGTATCATAGCCAGCTTTGTCAGGTGCATTAAAGCCAAATTTTTCTTTGAGCGCTTTATTGATTTTAGGATTTACTTTACTTACGATTCCGACAGTTCTGTCTCCTTGTACATTGCTATGTCCTCGGACCGGACATGTACCAGCGCCATCTTTCCCGATGCTACCTTTCATCAATAAAAGATTGACACATTCCTTGATATTCTCCACCCCATTTTTGTGTTGCGTTAGTCCCATTGCCCAACAGATGATAATTTTTCGGGCAGGAGCTAATAATTTTAATGCCTCATCAAATGAATCTGTGGATATACCGGATTGGTCAAGTAGATCCTCGGTCTTGTAATTTTCAAGATCTTCGACCAAACCATCAAAGCCACTTGTCTTTTCTTCAATGAAAGTATGATCTATGAAAGCTTGATCAACTTTGTTCAGTGACAACAACTCCTTTTGTATTGCTTTAAGCAATGGTACATCTTGATTGATTTTTACTTGTAGAAATACATCAGTCAGATATGTGCCTCCACCAATGATTCCTCCAACTCTCTGTGGATTTTTAAATCTTTTCAATCCTGCCTCATTAAGTGGATTGATGCTAATGATTTTACCTCCTTTTTCTTTGCATTTTTCTAGCGCGGAAAGCATACGTGGGTGATTGGTTCCAGGGTTTTGACCAATTACTATAACCACATCAGCTTTGTGTAAATCATCCAAGACGACTGATCCTTTTCCAATACCAACGGTTTGCTTTAATGCGACACCACTCGATTCGTGACACATGTTAGAGCAGTCAGGCATATTATTGGTGCCATAGGCTCTGCAAAATAGGCCGTATAAAAAAGCCGCTTCATTGCTTGATCGTCCTGATGTATAAAAGATCGCTTCGTTTGGAGATTTTAGTTTTTTAAGTTTCTTCCCTATCAATTCAAAAGCTTCATCCCAAGAGATGGGTTTATAATGATTTTCTCCTGGCTTCAAAACCATAGGGTGGGTGAGTCTTCCACTTTTGCCGATCTTATAATCACTCCATGAAGATATTCCAGCAATTGAATGTTTTTCAAAAAAAGCTGGATCAACTCTTTTTAATGTAGCCTCTTCTGCTAATGCTTTGACACCATTCTCACAATATTCACCCAATACCGATCTTTTGTCATCAGGGTCTGGCCACGCACATCCAGGACAATCAAATCCGTTTTTTTTATTCATTCTTGCCAATGTCTGCATAGCGCGTGAAAGTCCCATTTCTTCAATAGCATGATCCATGGCAACTTTAATCGCAGTAGGTCCTGCCGCATAATTGGCTGGCTTTTTCAATTTTATTTCTTCGAACTCTTCGGGTGCTATCGCTTGAACTTTTTCCCTTTTCATGACTCACCAGTGATTATTGTAAAAGTAAATTATTAAAAATTTCAGACATTTGACATCTAATTTAAACGGATGAATGGTTTTAATTGCGATCCAGTACCAACCTTGCACACAGAAAGGTTGATTCTTAGACAACTGAAGGATCAAGATTTGCAGCCTATCTTCGAACTGCGATCCAATCCAAAAGTCAACGAATACTTAGGCAGAGACCGCTCTCTATCTATAGAAGACACCAAGGAACATATTCGAACGCTACAAAAAGGATTTCAAAATAACGAAATTGCACTTTGGATCATGACGAAACCAATTGACGATGTAATGATCGGATCCGTTGTGATGTTTCAATATCAACAAGAGAATAATTCCGCTGAAATTGGGTTTGAGATGAAACCTGAATTCTGGGGGAACGGTTTTACTAGTGAAGCTGTTTACAAGGTAATTGAATATTGCAAAACCCAAATACAATTAGACTCCTTACGAGCAGTTGTACAAAATGGAAATGAGGCTTCATTGAAGATCATCAAAAAAGCTGGTTTTGAAAAGCATGAAAAATTAGAAGAAGATCTTTTTGAATATATCTTACACCTGAAAAACTTCAAATATGCGCTCTAACATCCTCATCAGGATGATCCTGATTTTGGCTATTTATTTTGGCCTAAGATATTTTGGTGGAGAATGGGGATATAAGATTTTGTATCCCGTCATTTTATTGGTAACCTATCTCCATGAATTTGGTCATGCTTTCGGGGCATTGATCACAGGTGGACATGTGGAAGATATTATGATTAACTCTGATGGAAGTGGTCTCACAAGAACCATTGGTGGAAATGCACCAATTATTCTAATGGGAGGCTATCTCGGTAGTGCGATTTTTGGAAATCTCCTCTTTCTCATTGGGGCTCGATTTAAGAGAATGGTGAATCCCATGTTGCTCATTCTTGCAGTATCAATGATGTTCTCATCAGTGTTTTGGTTTAGCTCCATGTTCTCTTCTGGCTTCCTTATAGCTTTTTCTCTTTTCCTACTTTTTATTGCTTTAAGGACGAATTTTGGAAGAGAAGTTTTGATGTTTCTCGGTTTGGCATGTATCCTTTACATCATTCAAGATTTCAATGTGGGTCCAAGTTCCGATCTTGCGAAATATGCTGAAATAATGAAGGTGCTCCCAGCAGATGTGTGGATGTATATCTGGTTGGTTGTAGCTCTTATTCTCTTCGTCTGGAATCTCAGAATTGTTTTTAAGCAATCAAAACGCGAACCAGCCATATATGAAAGCGAAGATTTTCTAGATTTGGATGCGACAACTTAACAGCCAATGGACAGCTGCAGATAGAAGATAAGGATTTGTGGCTTCCTTCCAGTCCAGGTAATGAGAAAAAGAGGGTATCAGCTCTTTCCATTCAAAAGAATGGTCAGATTGTGAATGTGATTTTCATTAACTGATTGACTTTTTGACAAGTAAATTTTTGAAGTCCAATTTAATAGAAGTTGCAAGAGGATTATCATCATTTACACTAACGGTACCGCCGTATAATTTTGATAATTTTTTCGCAATCATCAGATTGAAATCTTGTTCTTTACTTTTCAAACTTTTAATACTGTCGGAAGTGTTGAGGTTGCTGCTTAAGTAATCCGCTTTGGATTCAATCAATAGTCCGCAAGTTCGATCCTCAGTCTTTAGGTTCTTTATGATTACTTCATGAACGTATTTCAGGGGAAATGATGCGAGGTATTTTATTAAACTTTGTAAGATCTTCGTGAAGTGGAATTTGTTGACGAAATATTGATTTTGATCATTAATGTCAAAGGCAATTTCAAAGTCAACGGATGAAATCAAAGTCTCTTTTGTGTCTTCGAGAATTTCATTAAATGAACAATAGTACGTCTGCTCAAATGATTTTGAGTTTGAAAACATTTGCAATTCGTAAACAGCACTGATAATATTCTCGATTCTTGAGAGCTCTTCGATTGATATTTTTATAAGTTGGGTCTGACTTGCATTCAGATTTTTTGAATCGTCAAGTACTTGAAGTGTGCTTCGTATACTTCCAATAGGGGACTTTACCTCATTGCCAACCACATATTGCAATATTTCATCAAGCTGTTCAATCTTAGATTTTAGTCTATGATTCATTTCCAACATCCTCTCATTGGAAATCTTATAGTTGTTTTTTTCTGTTCTTTCAGCTTGAAACTTCAGGTAATGATTTGACTTATCCACTAGCACAAGATCATAATATCTTTGTCCATTTTTCTTTATGTGGTCCAGGTTTATGTCTACAAAATAATTCCTGTCATTTATTTCAAACTCATATGGATGTATGGGTTTATTCACCCACGTGTCATACGTCGTTTGATCAGAAAAAATCGGGAAGTATTCATCAATCTTCTTTTCAGAAGCCGGATTGTAAAATGGAGCTTCTGCAAAATAGATGATCCCATCATTGTCAAATATGAATCTAAATGCGTTTGAACTTTTCATCTTTCTTGACAAGTTTTTGAGCGATCAGATTAAACATTTCTTCAACATTTTCACCTGTTTTCGCACTGGTAAAATATTCGCAATCATAGCCATGAATGTCTGTCGTTTCATCTAACAGATCAATTTTATTACCGACCATGATCGACAATAATTCTTGACTACCTTTTACATTTTGTAAACTTTCATTGATTAACTGGTACGATGCTGGTCGAGTTACATCAAAAATTCCAATGATTCCAGAAGAGCCTTTGAGGTATGCCTGATATGCTTTGTTTTGCAATATCTCTCCTGCCAAATCCCAGATCATCAAATGTACTTTGGTGTCATCAAGAGTGATGGTTTTCTTATCCACTCTAACCCCAATTGTACTGTGATACTCATCAGTAAATTCCTGATGGACAAACCTTCTAATCAAAGAAGTTTTTCCTACTCCAACGGAACCAATTAAAATAATCTTCTTTCTAACCTCGTGCATGTGTGTGTAAATTCTTTGTTCATTAATTGACTCATCTTTGAAGTGATCTGCTCTTTATTTTGTTGATTGATCAATTCTTTTGAGATTTTGTCAGTGAAGTTGTTGATGTCAGTATTGAGAATATCTTGAAATTCAGGAGAGTATCTTCCAGTGAAGATGGTGGCATAGTAAATACTGCCAAAAACATGGAGTTTGATCTTGTAGTCGTTGTAGTGAATGAGATCCAACTCATTGCCTTCATTTTCAAAAGCTGTATCAGCAAATGATTTAATGGCATTGAACATACCTGCTACAATGTCTGTATCGATTTTTTCTTCTGTACTAAATTTGCCCAGTAGTAATCCACTGTCTTTGTCAATCATGAGTATATCTATTATCTCAGGGAATCCAAGCAAATCAATGCGTTCTTTACTTTCAAGACCAAACAATGCTTTGAATCTTGATTTTACATTGTTATATGAAAATTTGTCTGTTGTGTCGCTGATCCTTTTCTGAATCTTTTCAATCTCTAAAGCCAGATAATTCTTAATCAGCTTTCCGATTTCAGGAGCCAGAATATCTAAAAGTTGTGATTTGCTTTTACTGATGTGAACCGCAAGTCTTTCAGGTTCATAGATTTCTTTCTCCAGTTTTTCAATGGAAGCAAGAACCTTGACCCGCAATTTTTCAAAGTCACGTTCTGTTTGTTGCCTATAGTCTTGAAGCAACAATGATTTTAATTCGTCAATAGGTGTAATTCCGCGCATCTTACTTGACCTTCTCGCTTACACTTTCTGAAAGTTCTTTGAAGAGTAATGCCAAATGAGATTTGTCCATTTTGCCATCTTGACTGATGGATAACTTATTGTTTACTTGTTTATAGGCTTTTTCGAGATCCTTCAGCTTTTTTTCCATATTATGGATCTTAGCTTTGAATTCGTTTTCCAAGTTGGCAAACCGGATTTCGTAATCCTTCATGTGTTCTCCAAAAATCAAATCACGCACTGCGTCAATGCCAGGCTTCTGACCTTTCACGGTTTTCATATTTTAAGTTTGAATGATTAAATAAGCTAGGTGCTAACTTGAAAAGGGTGTGACTTCAATTAAGAGATCAAATTAAGGACCATTCCATTCAATTTCTGGAGAAACTTTCAATATTGTAAATTAATTTACATTATTGATGGATGATCGTTCCTTCACCAGATATTTTAGAATTGAAATAGTCGTTGATTTTTTGTTTCGATTCTGCTCCCGGTTTCTTATACCAATCAATAACTAAATGGTGAATTGGTTTCAATTGAGAGAAGTTTTGTATGTATCCTGTCGAATAGCTTACATTTTTAATCTCCGGGTAAAATATTTTAAGGTCCTCTGAAAAGGCCGCGAAGTTGAGCGTGTCAGAGAGTCCTTTCGTTTTCAAACTCCGCAAAGAATCAATTTCTTTACTTCTCACGGCAGATTCGATTTTGGTTGCTTCAAGTTCTTGTGCGATCTTTTCAATGCTTCCGACTTTGGCCCTCATTTGGTCCATGTCTTCCAACTTGATTTCGGATGTAGTCAGAATGACCAGATCGAGATTTTTCAAGCCTCTCTCTTCTAATTCTTCTTCGCATTGAGCTGTGAGATCTGGATTGATGATGTCATTGTTGTATACCTTCAGCATTAACTTCAAACGACCATCGTCTAATCGGGTCAACACTTTGTCATCAACATAATCATAATCTTCGCCCAATTTATATTCTAAATAATCTTTTAGAATGCCTTTGTTTCTATAATCTTCGTAAACCGTTTTGAAAATAAACAAACTCGGGATTGTAACCATGACTGCAAAGCAAAACATGATAATTCCATTTCTTCTCTTTTCTTTTTTGTTTAAAAATTGACGGTAAGGAAATCTTAGATACCTCACAATGACAAATGTTGCCATAGAAACAAAAAAGGTGTTGAGAAAAAACAAATAAAATGCTGAAGAAGCAACTCCCCAATTTGCATTGGCTATACCATAACCGACTGTGCACAATGGAGGCATCAACGCAGTGGCAATGGCCACACCTGGCAAGGTCGTACTTATGTCCTTACGGGCAATTGAGATAATACCTGCCATTCCACCAAAGAAGGCTATAAACACATCCAAAAAAGTCGGAGTGGTTCTGGCGTTCAATTCTGAGGTAATTTCATCGAATGGTGAAAGCCAAAAATATATGGTTGCTGTTAAGATGGCAATGAACATCGCTGCCGCGAAATGTGTACCCGCTTTCTTGAGCGTTTCCATATCATTGATACCAACAGCCAAGCCCATTCCCAAAATGGGAGACATCAATGGAGAAATCAACATAGCTCCAATAATGACTGCTGGGGAATCGACATCAAGACCAATAGAAGCAATAACGATCGAACATAGCAGCATCCAGGCATTGGCTCCGTTCATGGATTTTTTCTCCTTTATTTCTTGGATGGTGCCCTTTTTATCGACGCCTTTTCGAAGGTCAATGAGGTCGTCAAGAAATTGAGAAAAGTAATTTCTTATATCCTGAAAATTCGTGTTGCTATTTTTGTTTCCCGCCTGTTCCATAGCTAATTGCCATTCACAATTTTCCCTTGATCTATTTCAAAGGTAATATCGCAGATTTTTGCCAGATAAGGATCATGAGTGACTATGACAAAGGTCTGGTTAAGTTCTGATTTAAGTCTATCGATCAAGTTGTGTACTTCTTCTGAAGTGCCTTGATCAAGGTTGCCAGTAGGCTCATCGGCGAAGACAATTTTCGGATCATTGACCAAAGCTCTGGCGAAAGCAACCCTTTGTTGTTCTCCTCCACTCATTTCATTGGGTTTATGGTCCAGTCGATGAGAAAGTTCGAGAAAATCCAGCAATCGTTTTGCCTTGTCAAAGCACTCCTGCTTTTTTGTGCTACTGATCATTGCCGGTAAGGCCACATTTTCTAATGCAGTGAATTCATTGAGCAGATGATGAAATTGAAAAACGAAACCAAGATGGTTATTTCTGAGCTTTGACAACGCCTTGTTTTTAAGAGAGAAAATGTCAGAATCTTCAATAAAAACCTTGCCTTCATCAGGACTGTCGAGGGTTCCCATAATGTGGAGTAGGGTGCTTTTTCCTGCTCCTGACTTACCAACAATGGCCACGGTTTTACCTTCGGGGATCTCCAAATTTATACCACGCAGAACTTTTACATCATCGTAAGATTTGTGCACATTTTCAACTCGAATCATCCTTTGGGCAATGCCTGATTTATTGTGTAAAAAAAGAAAATTTTTCCACTTTTTCCGCGTGGAAAACTATGTTTGCATTCTTTGCATCACAATTTAGGACATTAATGGTATTTAACTATTTTTGAAACAAATTAACTTGAATATGAGGGTATTGCAATTGTGCAAGAAATTTCCGTTTCCGCTTAAAGATGGCGAATCCATTGCTGTCAATAGTTTGAGCAGGGCCTTAAGCAAATTAGATTGCGAAATAAGCTTGCTTGCGATGAATACCCGCAAACATTTCAGTGAAATCCCTTCGAATTGCCCAGAATTGTCTCATTACAAAAGCATTGACTCTGTATATGTAGATAATCGAATCAATCCTATTGATGCTTTCATGGATTTGATTTCGGGTAAATCTTACCATCTTTCAAGAATAGACTCAAAGCCGTTCAGATCAAAACTTATTGAAATTCTTCAAAAAAATACATTCGACATTATCCAATTGGAGACCAGTTTTATGTCCATGTATATTGACACAATCCGAGAATATTCGAATGCCAAAATTGTGATCCGTTCTCACAATCTCGAGTACGAAATTTGGAATAGAATTGCGGCCAATACGTCAACCGGGCCAAAAAGTTGGTATTTGTCCAATTGTTCTGATAGGTTGAAGGCTTTTGAATTGAAGACCATGAACAAATGTGATATGCTCATAAGCATCACAGATAAAGATCTTCAAAAGTACCAAGAATTGGGCTTAAAGAGATTAAGTCTCTCATCACCTGCTGGTCTTGATATCAATAATTACCCAATCAAAAAACTTCAAAAGAAACAATCGATTGGCTTTATAGGATCCTTGGATTGGATGCCGAATCTCAATGGTTTAAAATGGTTTGTTGACGAAGTTTGGCCCGAATTATCTGGGAAAAACCCTGATCTGCAATTTCATATCGCTGGGAGAAACAGCGATGCTTCTTTAAAATCAATGGACAAGCAAAATGTCCACCTTGAAGGGGAAGTCGACAATGCGGTGCAGTTCATGAATCAGCACAATATATTGATAGTACCTTTGTTTTCTGGGTCAGGTATCAGGGTGAAAATATTGGAAGGACTCGCCTTGGGTAAGACTGTTATTTCTACCACCATAGGCGCTGAAGGAATATCCGCAGAGAACGGAGAACATCTACTTCTGGCAGACAATAAACAACAGTTCCTTTCTGCTATTCAATATTGTATTGAACATCCACAGATTATGGATGAATTTAGAACCAAAGGAAGATTTTTGATAGAAGAGAAATATGATTATTTGAAGAATGCGCATCGTATCAAAAACGCATACTCAAAATTGATCGGCAAGCCTCAAATGCCAGGTCGATTGGTCAGTGGTTAGTATGCTTCATTTCTACTTTTTTCGCTATTAAACTTCGCATTTATTCAACGCCAACCTATTTGTATCCTTTCTAATAGATAAGCTAAAACTTGAAGTTACTTTCCCCACATTGGGAACTGTAGATAGTTTTTGCAGTATAAATTGGTTGTATTCTTCAATATCTGAGACCATTATCTTCAATAAAAAATCAGAGTCTCCAGTGACATGGTGGCATTCCATCACTTCTTCGTAGGAAATGATTTGACCAACGAAATCTTCGACAGCTTTTGTTGAGTGATCTTTGATGGAGATGTTGACGAAGGCGCTGAGTTTGATCCCAAGTTTTACTGCGTCCAGAATGGCTACATACTTTTTGATGATTTGATTCTGCTCAAGCTTTTTGATTCGTTCAAAAACCGGAGTTGTAGAAAGATTCAATTGATTGGCCATCTCCTTGATGGTCTTCTGAGAATCAAGTTGCAGCATTTCCAAGATCCGAATATCGGTGGTGTCTAATTTGATCATAGAATATTTTTCTAAAATAGACTTGATGTAAATACAGTTTACAGAATAAAATTATTTCCTGAGATAAAGGAAAGAAAAATATCCTATAATATACTTATGATTTAGAATATTCGAATAAAAAGATTACATTACAAATAATATTTCACTAACCAAAGATCCAACAATATGGAACAGAATACACTTGAACTTCCTAAAATCTATGATGAAGCATCAGACTTCATGCCTATACTTGGCACAGATTATATTGAGTTTTATGTGAGTAACTCAAAGCAGGCAGCACATTTTTATAAGTCAGCCATGGGATTTAATTCATTGGCATATGCTGGCCTAGAGACTGGCAATCGTGAATCTGAGTCTTATGTGGTATCTCAAGATAAAATCAAATTCGTTTTCACATCTCCATTAAAGAGTGGAACAGAAATCGGTAGGCACATTGATAAACACGGAGATGGTGTGAAGGTGACAGCATTGTGGGTGCCGGATGCAACATACGCTTACAATACAGCCATAGAAAAAGGAGCAAGATCATTCATGGAGCCGCGTGAAGAAAGTGATGAAAACGGCAAGGTCGTGAGATCAGGCATATACACCTACGGTGAAGTGGTCCATATTTTTGTAGAAAGAAATGAATACAATGGAGTTTTTCTTCCAGGGTTTAGAAAGTGGGACACCCATTATAAAGCCGATCCAATTGGATTAAAGTACGTAGATCATATGGTTGGAAATGTGGAATTGGGAGCGATGAATAAGTGGGTTAAATTCTATGAAGAGGTCCTGGGCTTTGCGCAAATACTTTCTTTTGATGACAACGATATTTCTACTGAATACACGGCATTGATGAGTAAGGTGATGAGCAATGGCAATGGCCGAATCAAATTTCCTATAAATGAACCTGCAGAAGGATTGAAAAAATCTCAAGTAGACGAATACCTTGATTTTTACGAAGGCGCAGGTGTACAGCACATTGCCATGGCCACTGACAACATCATTGAAACAGTAACTGCCCTTAAAAATCGAGGGGTGGAGTTTTTAAATATACCATCGACTTATTACGATGTTCTTGAAGAAAGGGTAGGACCAATCGACGAAGACGTCCAACCGTTAAAAGATCTTGGCATACTCGTAGACCGAGATGATGAAGGTTATTTGTTGCAAATTTTCACAAAAACGGTGCAGGCAAGACCTACCATGTTTTTTGAAATCATACAAAGAAAAGGAGCACAGTCATTTGGTAAAGGAAATTTTAAAGCACTTTTTGAAGCCATTGAAAGAGAACAAGAATTGAGAGGAACATTATAATGAGTGAAAATCCAGCGTTATTTAAAAAGTATATCCTAGATATAAAGGGTAGATACAAAGGAGGTATTTCAAAAGACGATGTGGTTTCAGATAAACCAGTCTATAAGCTTTCTTCCAACGAAAACATGCTTGGCTCCTCTCCGAAAGCCATTGAAGCAATGACCAAAATGATGGGTAGTCTCAATGAATATCCATCTCCTACAGATCAGAAATTTAGAGAGGCTCTTTCTGATTACTATGGTCATTTAACACCGGATCAATTTATCACAGGTAACAGTGGAGTAGCTCTGATTCAACTGATTGTCAATGCATTTATCAAGGAAGATCTGGAATGCATTTATAGCAGTCCTACCTTCAGTCCCTATAGAAGTTTCCCTCATCTTGTTGGAGGAAAGGGCGTTGATGTGCCATTGCTTTCAGATTTCAAAATCAATGTAAAAGGCATATTGGATGCCATCAACGACAAAACAAGATTGATATGGATCTGTTCTCCAAATAATCCTACGGGGACCTATGTTTCTGGTGGAGATTTTGAAACCATTGTAAATAATGTGCCAGATCATGTTGTTGTAATTTATGATGAAGTATACTACCAATACGTTACTGCCCAAGATTACAAAAGGGCAATACCATTTGTCATGGACGGCAAAAGGGTGATTGGGCTCAATAGCTTTTCAAAAGCATATGGATTGGCAGGTCTAAGGGTGGGTTATGCCTATTCCACTGAGGAGATTGCCAAATATGTCTCTAAGTTGAGGCGACCATTTCATGTCAATACATTGTCTCAAACTGCTGCGATTGCGGCATTAAATGATGAAGATTTTATCAGCCGAACTGTCGATCTTGTTGATAGGGGGAAGGCATTTCTTTATCCAGAACTTAACGCCTTGGGTGTAGATTACGTACAATCTCAATCGAATTTTTTCTTCATGAAGCCTGCGATGGACCCGATTCAATTTACTCAATTGATGCAAGCTGAAGGTATTATGATCAGACCCGCGAAGGGATTTGGGGCTCCTGATCATGTTAGAATTACCATCGGCACGGCCGAAGCCAATGCCGCCATGATTGAAGGAATGAAAATCGTCTTGGGAAAGGCGTAAGAGCTTAACTATTTATCAAAAGTTCTTCACGATCAGATCCAATTTTGAGGATTCTTTTGTTTGATTTTTCATATTCATGGTTCAATTTTAAGATCAACTTTTCTATTTTCATTTCTGCGGACTCAATAGAATGAATGGCATCTTTGAATGATCTCCTCACTAGAAAAGAGTTGATTAGATTTTCAAATAAGATCACAAAGAACTTTGATAATTGGTCCACGTTTTGTGTAAGATTGATGTCATGTTTTGTTCTGAGATCATTGAGCTCATTCTCAAGTTTTTTCATCAAATGATTGATATTGGTAACCAAATCGCTGCCTTTTTTGACGTATGCTTTCTTGGCATAAGAGGAGTAACGATCCTGACCATGAAAGTCAATCTGCTTCTTTGGATCGTTGAGTTGCTTTAGTTCCGTTTCCAATTTTTTCAATAGATCTTTTAAAATTGACGCGACCTCCAAGGCTTCCTGTATTTCTTGTTTTTCATTTTCTAATTTTAAATGAAGCGTGTTCAATGCCTCAAGGGTGTCGCTCACATAGCTTCCTTCCTTCAGATTTTGTTCCTTGACAAGTAACAACGTTTCCAATCTTTCATCTATACTGAACAATTCGTCTAATGAGGTTTTTAAAATTTGTCTTTCATATTTCAATAATTCCATCATTTGTTGGGCTTCTTTGAGATTAATCACGGCCCAAAGAAGATCTTCTTTTTCCATTTCAAGGCGATCTTCATCTTCACCCAAAGTTTTTGAAATCAAATTTCTAATATTTGACAATTGAAGATCTTCCACTTCCTTCGCTTCATTATCGACGCGTTTTTCCATCCCATCAATGATGGCAAATTGACGATTCATTTCTTCATCTAATTCTTTTAATCGTCTTTCGATCAATTCCTTTCTGGTTCTTTGTTCAACCAATTGGGCTATATTCTCATTGATTTGTTTCTTATCCATTATCCACCAAAATATGAACCTGGAACTGGACTCTCCAAGGTGTAATTAGACCTTTTGCCAGTTTCTGAAGTAAATTTCAAAAATACCTTTCGACTGGTGTAAAAATCAAGATCGAAATTGGAAGTTGGCGTTGGTTTTGCTTTGAGAATTTTTTCTGCGACTTCGTTCATCGACATGGCTTGGTAATCTATTCCTTCTTTGTTGTTTATGTTGTTTTCTGCCCATGGCAATGTGTACATCTGAGCAATAAGCCCAACGACATCTGCTGCTACAAAAGTTGGAACCATCCATTGTTGCACCAGACTAAAGATTTTGTTGTTGTCAGCAATGTTTTCTATAAATGGAATCTCATGAAGTGAAGATGCATATGCACTAACAAACAGGGTGTCCTCATAACTTGCATTTGCATCAAGATTGGCGAAAGGTACTTCAAGCAATAATGAAAGTGCTTTACCAATAATCAATGAATCTCTATCTTTGGTAGTAACGATCTTCTTGATGTTTACAGAAAGTTGTTCTGCTACTTTTTTAAACGCATGTAATATACCGTTGATTTGTTCAAAATTGCCCCAACTTGCAACATGTCGACCTCCAGCAACCTCAGTGTCGAACAAGTCAAGAATGATGGCGCCATACTGAATAAAATGCCAATGCTTAATTTCACGGGCCGGATTATCAATACTCAGGAGTGCCAAGTATGATGCAACAACCTCCTGTGCTTTATCAATGGCAACCTGATGATTTTCATTTTTGGCTTCGACTCTTGTTACATCTTCCAATTCATTGATATGATTTTCTATTTCCCTTCGATCGTTGTTTAAAATCTTTAATTTGGTATAGTACCAGAATGTCCAATAATCAAATTCATCGCTAATTTGTTCTAATATTTCCTGTGCAGTTTTTGTGTCAAACTTTCTTGCATAAGCAATGGCTAAATCATGACCCACAGCTAAATCTTTCTTTTTTTTGAAAGCTTCACCGAGAAAGGTCTTTGCCAATCTGTAATTTTCTGCCTCTAGAAAGTGATTTCCAAGAATTTTGAAAGCCTGTGTTTTGTCTTTAGAATGAATTACATTATGAAACAGTGATGCCTCTTTTTTTGCATTCACAGAGGTCAGAGCTTGCACCGCGAATTCGTAAGCTGGCATATGGTAAATGTCAGCATTGAATGCTTGATCCAAGGTGCTGAAGCATTTCTGAATATTGTTTTTTTCCATGAATTGCTTTGCTTTCTTCACGAAAGGTTCAGCTGGAGAAGGCTTTTTATTTTTAAAGAATTTCAACATAAATCTAAAAATTGCGGTAATATGTTAAAGCCCGATGTGTTGATCGTTAAAATTTGGATATTCATCTCAATTCTCAATTTATGAAAGATAATGGAATTAATTTTGAGCCTGAATCATTAATGTAAAAAAAGAACTTATGCTAAATACAAAAGATAAAGCCGATAAAATTATTCAAACGCATATGATGTTTGCTATGGGTGCAGGCTTAGTGCCTATCCCAATGGTAGATGTTGTGGCAGTTACTGCTGTTCAGGTTGATATGTTAAAACAATTGGCCAAACATTATAACATTGATTTTGATGAACAATCAGGTAAAAGTTGGATTCTTTCAATTGGAGGATCAGTTTTGGCCAGAATGGGGGCGAGTACAGTCAAGGCCATTCCGGTCATCGGAAGTTTACTCGGAGGAGTGACAATGTCCGCCCTTTCAGGTGCAAGTACTTATGCCATTGGCAATGTATTTAAAGAGCACTTTAAAGCTGGAGGCGATCTTAGTAATGTTGATCTTGATAAGGCAAAGCGATTCTTTAAAGAGAAATTCGAAGAGGGAAAGAAAATGGCCAAAGATATGGATGGAAAGATGGACGAGAAGATGGATGAAATGCAGAATAAATTTGAAGAAACTGTAGAAGACATTCAAGATAAATTTGAGGATACGGTTGAAGATATGCGTGATACGGACAATAATGTTCAAGATGCTGAGATCGTTGACAAGTCCAAAGTAAAATCCCCAATGGAGCAATTGGCGACCATAGCACAAATGAGAGATGATGGCTTGCTTACAGACGAGGAGTTTGAAACCATGAAAAAGAAAATCATTGACGCATCTGCCGGTTTTGGCAGATAATTTAGATGTAAGGCATCATCTTTATAATTCGACCGTCTGAAGTTTCATATTCCTTCATTAAGTTTGCGGTGAGGCAGGAATGGATAGGTATAATGTTTACTAAGTCTCCAACATTAAAATTTTCAAATTGGTGAGTAGGGAGGTGAATGACTCCATGTTCCTGGCTTAATCTTGTTATGGTAGCTCCTTCAATTAATTCTCCAGAATTTTGATTGATTAATTGTCCAAAGATTTTTTTATTGGAAGCATCTAGTATTGAATCTTTTGAAAAATGAACGGCTCCACCATAAATAACCAATTCATTTCGACTTGGATGTTTTGAGACAATGGGGCATCGCATTATTACCGCAATTTCGTTGATGTCGCAAGAACCAATTTGCCATTGCATCAGATCATAGAATATAAAATTGCCTGGACGGATTTCATCTGCTGGTCCAAAAGAATCAGCAACGCTGCATGTTGGAGTATCACCAATAGACAATGTCAGATTTGGATATTCATCTTTTAACCATTGTAAATTTTTTAAAGACGAATGATGAAGGGACATGATTTCATCTTTTCCTCTGCATTTGTAACTATGACCTGTATGTGTCAGAAATCCTTTCAATTCAATGTTCTCGCATGACTCGATATGATTGACAAGTTTCACGATTCTTTTTTTATTGAGAATGTGGATTCCGGTTCTGCCATAGTCATTGTCAATAGTAATAAAAGCCCCAATTTTTGCTTTTAATTTTTGGTTGAAAAGACTACACACATCTTGATCTTCAAAGATGAGATGTAGATTAATTTTTGATGCAAGTTCTTGAATGGTTTCAAACTCTAGAGCATTTGCTGGGAAGGCAATGGTTATATCATTCCATCCTTGATCTGCAAAATATTTGGCCATCTTTACAGAGGAGCAAGTGATCCTATCAACGCCTTCGTCTTTGAACCAATTGGAAATTTCTGAGGATTGATGGGTTTTAAAATGAGGTCTGAAATCGATATTATTCATTCTGGCCTTGGTTGCCATTTTTTTGATATTCGATTTAGCCTTCTGTTCGTTAAGAATGAGGGTAGGGCTTCCTTTCATATATTCAAATTTAGAAGGGAAGTTATCAATTTAACTCGAGAAAATGGGGAGGATGAAGTTTATGAATTCAAGTTCTTCAAATGCAATGAATCCATTTCAATTTATGTTCAAAACCAACTTAAAAATTGAAACTATCGGAATACTTTTACTCCTTTTTTACAAATCCATCCTCCCTCACTTCTGAATCGAATCAAATTGATCTTGACTCCTGAAAAGAATAGGAGTCGAAATTTTTCATAATGCGAAGAAATATTGGCTAAATTATTGATGTTTTATTTTTAGAAATTGGATAATTGGGACAAATGGAACATACATTTCAAGCCCTTGAGCTCTACCAATAGACTACATCGATACCAAGCTCAAAAATTTCTATTTAAATTTGTCCTTCAATGCATTACATATTCTTAAATTATTGATATGAATGATATTTTGATAGAAATTGAAAAGAAATCATACGATGAAACATCCTCACCAGAGGTAATTGAGGCTATTAAAAATCGGGTTAGCTTTATAGAACCTAGGGTGATTCTGTTGTGGGAAATTCCAGTCGTAAGTAAATTCAGTCTTGATTTGGTATTTGCGAGAATGACAGAATTGGCATCTACTTGCAACAAAGAATGTGCTTACCTTATTGACATCAGCGGAACTGATGTGCCAAATGCAGCAACAAGACGACATATTAATGATTTGTTTAAGACGACCTTATCAAATGTAAAACACGTATCATTTGTTACGGGCAAGAATTTTATCATTAACACAGCAGCACGCTTTGTTATGTATCAAACGAATTTGGAATCATTCAGTATTGTAAAGACAAGAGAAGACGGGCTTCGCGAAATTAGAAATGTATTGAACTGAAAGTAAAATATATAGATGGAGCTCAATTTTCTACAAAACGTCTTTAGCCATATTTTACTCATTTCAAAAGGTGAATGTACCATTTCAGATGAAGATCTTTTTAGTCTTGAAGAACAAGAAGAGAAAAGAAATATTCTTGCTGGCTTGAGAATGCTCTACGAGGACCTAGAACTATACAAAGACGAATATCGTAAAAATCTGGAATCAGAATATGCATTGAAAATACTTCAAAAAAAGAACCATGAATTGGAGCAGTTCAATTACATGGCTTCACATGATTTGAAGGAACCTCTAAGGAATATCAAAACGTTTTCAGAACTTCTACAATTGAGATTAGGTATTTTACCTGAAGATAAAATTCAAGAACATCTTAAGGTTATTTCTGACGCAAGTATGAGAATGCATAATCTGATAGAGGGACTATTGAATTATTCTGTGGCTGGAATGTCATTGTCAATGACTAAAATTGATCCTAATTTCATAATTATGGAATTACAAAATGATCTGTCCACCATGATTTCAGAATCTCAAGCTGAAATTCACTGTTCTGGTCTTTCGGACGTATACGCTGATCCGTCATCTATGCGTTTGATTTTCCAAAATTTGATATCAAATGCAATTAAATTCAGGAAGCAAGACGAACCATTGATTATCAAAATACAGTGTAACACTGATGCGAAATACCATACATTTTCAGTTCAAGATAATGGCATTGGTATAAAGAAAATATATCAGGAAAGGATATTTAAATTACTATCGAGATTACACACAAAGTCAGAAATCGAAGGAACAGGTATTGGCCTAACGACCTGTCAAAAATTGGTGGAATTACATGATGGGCAGATTTGGGTAGAATCTGAATATGGGAAAGGATCGACTTTCCATTTTACCATTGCGAATCAATTGGAATCAAAACTGATGCTTAAGAATCAATCATTCAGTCAGGCCAGCTAGAAGATAATTAAGGTCAATTTTTCTGCTTACATTTATAAATTCTATTTTTCGCGGATCCTGTCCGAGACAAGATTTACTCAATTCGATTTCAATCAAACCATCTTTGGGCTTAGGTATTTGAATTGTAAAATTATTGTTATAGCTGCGAATGTCCTTGCCGCACATTTCTCCAATCAAGTAATCGTTGTTAATCTTTATTTTGGTTTTATTTATTCTGTTGCTGCTGAAGTTGTGCCAAAGAAAAACCTCGCTTGTAATCAAGTCTTTTGACAGCCCATACTTTGGTGGAGGAAAGCAATCTGAAGAAAAGAATTTACTATAGTTATATTGAGTACAATGAATGTCATGTTTTAAATTTTGGTATCTGGCTGGTAGCGAAGATTCATAGTCCAATTCTATAAGAGGTGCAGAAAGAAATCTCTTCTTTTCATTTTCGGTTGAAAGCTTGAGACAATTGTCAAAAATTGAAACATGACCCATTAATTCATCTTCCAAATTCAAATAGATCTGATCCAATCTTTGGTTTTGAATGTAAAGCATAGAAACCATATAGGCCAAAATGAATAGACCAACTAAAACACTCAACTTATTGATAAAATTCAGCATTTCAGAATCCTTTAATTATCCAGTACGTATACGACCAATCAGTTGGAATCTCTGCAGATAATTCACTGAGTTCATGTGGGAAGTTAATTAAATGTTTTTTGTCAATGTTTGAACCAAGTAAGCAGTACTCAACAGGTTCCCAATCCTTTATATCGTGCATAAGGCCAAATTCAATGATTAAAGAATCCTTTCGGAGTGGTTTGATTTTTTTATACACAGTTTGTGTTCCATTGGTTTTTCCTTTGGATTAAAGTGCTCTCCGATCAAGTGGTCCAAAAGATTATAATTAGACTGGAAGTAAGAAAAAGGTTCTTGATCTTGATTGCATAGATCTAGCAACTCAGCTCTTATTTGCTTATCGAAGGGACTTGTATTTTGCATTTTATTTATGGTGTGAAGGACTGGTTCAAGTTGTTTGCTGATACTGGCACTCATCTTTGACTTGTCCTTAACACGGGATTGATGAATTTCAAGATGAGCATGTTTATTCTTGAAATAATCATCCAACATTGGTTCGTTTGATTTTAAATAATCATTTATGATGAATGCATTCAAGAATGCAACCAAGAGAAAAAGCAAGCCTTAGTATTTAATTATAAGTTTCACCTTGTAGAGTCCGATTTCTGGAAAGTCAAAGGGCTTGTGAAATAGAAGCCTTACTTATTCAACTCTTTCCATGATCCAATAAGTATCTTTTTCGCCATACTTTTGAATTTTATTGAAGAAGGCTTTTGGACCAAGACCAGTTTTGGCTTTTACTTTGGCGATGAAATCCGATTGATCATAGAAGTTGCCAATGTAGCTTAGGTCTACCATTTTAGACTTGTCATCGATCTGTTGATAGTAGTTTAGCGCTTTTCTGAACTTGAGAACAATTTTGAATTGTTCGACCGTGGTACAAAGATGCTTTTTGAAGAGACGGAGTAGGGTGCGTCTATTTATGTATAATTTTTCAGCAAGTTCAGTGACTGAATAATCTTTTTCAATATCAAAAAGTAAACGAACTGCTTCTTCAATTCGCTCGTCTAAAATGGGATTGTATTTGGAGAGAAAGTATTTATCTAATAATCTAGCTTTCTCTTTTAAGTCTGTTTCACGAAAAACTTTTTTTAGAAGAACATTGAATTCTTCTCCGTAATAATTGAAACTAACGGTAGGCGCATGCGAAACATTGCAAAAATCATCTTGCAGGAAATAATTCATCCCAAGAACATCAAATACGACTCCTAGTTTATTGAATGGAGCATTGATTACAGAAGAGGCGCTTGAATGTTGCATTCTTGTAAACATGACCACTAAGTCATCTGGTTCTCCGGGTTCAACTTTTGCTCCCCGTTCGGTATATGATCCTTTGGCACCTAAATAAGCCGTAAGCCCATTTTTATAGTGAGGGAAAAATTGAAGTTGTTTCGTAAAGCCTTTCTCAAAAGAGGAATGGAAATAATAGTATGAAATGTGTTTACGAATAATTTCACACTCTGGTTCCACAGAATGGAATGTTTCCTGGTATTGAATTGACACGATTCAGATGCGATTTGAAATCAAATATATGAATACTCCAAGTCAATCAGAGACATGAAGTGTGGTTTAGCATTTCGTTAAAACTTTCTCTTAAGATTCACCAAAGCGGTAACCTATAGAGACTTGTATGTTTCGATAATTGATTGGTGGTAAAGCCACTATTGTTCCATCGAGATTGAAGCTTTTGACCTGATATATATCCAATAATCCATAAAGGTAAGAGACGCTAAGAAAATAATGATTGACATTGCCCTTGAAGCCAAAGCTCAATGCAACATCCATCGGATTGCTCGCGGGATTCTTATCATTTGGCATCCAATCTTCAGCTGAGTAGCGCTTCTGCTCTGCGAGTCTGAAGCTAGTATGTAACCCAGCCATTAGACTGAATCTATACAATACTTCATATTCCACCGTAGGATGGAAGCTTGCATACAGAGCTTTCACGGACATGAAGTCTCTCATCATGAGGTCTGTTTCAGGATCTCTTAGTTTCAAAATGGTATGAGATTTATGACCAAGTTGTTTGAAATTGTAGGAAGGGTTTACACTCACAAAAGGTTGCGGATGACTATTGATAAAATAGTCTTTAACTTGATTGATATTGGTAGCGTTGGTTTGAATTCCTGCCCCGACAGCAAAGGACCACTGGCCTGAAGAAACAGACTGAAAAATGATCAGGCATAGTAATGTAAAGAAGGATTTTCGCATAATAAACTGTCTTTAGAACGCAATTCCTTTGTTCATATTATTGAAAATCTTTGATTTAATACATTCACATGGACTGGAATGACAAGAAGATTACAAAAAGTGCATGAGATGAAAGATTTCAAATGTCAAGGTCCACAGAAGACATTCTAAGCTACATGCTTCAGATATTATACCTTCAAAATTTTCGTGTATTTCTATTAGAAAGATTAAATTCGATAATAATAATCTCTTACATGATGGAAGCATTTCTTTTGTTTTTTGAGGAATTAAGTTCGGTTGAAAAGCTGTTGTGGATATTCATTTGTCTCACTTTCACTTGGGTCCTTGAATTTATCCACCCATTGATGGAGATGAAATATGAGAAATGGAGGCATGCTGGGGTGAACTTGGTTTTCTTGTTGACTTCCATTTTGATCAATGTTGTTTTTGGAATTCTCACCGTTGGTATCTTCTTTTGGATCGATCAAAATAACTTCGGCTTACTCAATGTGATTCATTTGCCAGTTTGGGCTGAACTGGTTATTGCAATCATGTTTCTGGATCTGACGGCTCAATATTTTGCACACTATGTTTTACACAAAGTCAAATGGATGTGGAAGTTACATATTGTCCATCATATGGACACAACTGTAGATGCAACGACAGGAACTCGACTTCATCCAGGTGATTATTTGACACGAGAAGTATTTGCTTTGGTTACCATTTTCTTGGTTGGAGTACCGGTATCATTTTATATTTTCTACAGAATCATTTCGATCTTTTTTACATATTGGAGCCATGGCAATTTTGCTTTACCAAGAAGTGTGGACAAGGCACTAAGTTTAATTTTCATCACACCCGTGGTGCATAAATTTCACCATCACTTCGAAAGGCCTTGGACCGACAAAAATTTTGGAGGAATACTTTCGATTTGGGATCGCATTTTCGGAACTTTTGTGTACGATGATCCAAACAAAATTCAATATGGACTGGATACAATGGAGGGTAGGGACGAGAATGATATCATGTATCAATTTACTTTACCTTGGGATAAGACAATACCAACAGATTATTGATTTGAAAAGGAAATTTTGAGATTGTGAAATTTAGAATTTTTCTTTTAGGATCTCAATGTCTGTTCAAGTGCGTTGATCACTGCGTTCCAATCTTTGACAATGTGGATCTCGTTATTTGTGGACGATTTGATTTCAAAATATGATAAATCTATTCTCTTCTTGGTTTCGAGATCTATTTTGAATTCTAATTTTTGAAAGTAGCTGAAGATGATTTCTTCGTCTCTCAATATGTAAATTCTCCCTTTCTTTTTTCTGAAAGAGATTTGGTGATCTTCAATGCCATAGCGTTTGGTGAGAGCAAGTATGTCATTTTTGTGAGTGGCTTTGAATTTCATTTGGCTTGGAATTCGACAATGCAAGTTTCGCGATTTCTGCAATGAAATTAAGAATCTTTCATCATTGAATGGATTCTTTTAGTTCGCAAGGATGCTATTGATATTGCCATAAAAATATATCATGGAGAAAGATCAAAAAAAATAGCCCCGACAAGTCGGAGCTATTTTTCACTTATGGGAAATAAATAATCTTACATCATTCCACCCATGCCGCCACCTGGTGGCATCATTGGTGGAGGATTATCATCTTTCTTATCGTTGATTACGCACTCAGTAGTAAGAACCATTCCAGCGATAGAAGCTGCATTTTCAATAGCAACTCTTGTCACTTTTGTCGGATCGATTACTCCTGCTTTCTTCAAATCTTCATACTTCTCAGTTCTTGCATTGTAACCTTTTGATCCTTTGGCCTTCATTACTTCCTGAAGAACAACTGATCCATCTACACCAGCATTTTCAGCGATGGTTCTCAATGGAAATTCAAGTGCTTTTTGGACAATCTGAACGCCCATCACTTGATCTTCATTTTCAACGTCCAATTTCTTGAGGGCAGAAATGGCTCTCACCAAAGCTACTCCACCACCAGCAACAATACCTTCTTCGATAGCAGCTCTTGTGGCATGCAAAGCATCATCAACTCTGTCTTTCTTTTCTTTCATCTCAACTTCAGTGGCGGCACCTACGTACAATACGGCAACTCCACCAGACAATTTCGCAAGTCTTTCTTGAAGCTTTTCTCTATCATAATCAGAAGTGGTAGTATCGATCTGACCTTTGATTTGATTGATTCTAGCTTTAATGGCATTCTTCTTTCCTTTACCATTGACAATGGTTGTGTTGTCTTTGTCAACTGTGATCTTTTCTGCAGATCCCAACATTGACTCATCGGTATTTTCAAGTTTGTAACCTTTCTCTTCAGAGATAACAGTACCACCAGTAAGGATAGCAATATCCTCCAACATGGCTTTTCTTCTATCACCAAATCCAGGTGCTTTAACTGCCACAACTTTCAATCCACCTCTCAATCTGTTTACCACCAAAAGACCCAATGCTTGACTTTCAACATCTTCAGCAATGATCAATAATGGTCTTCCAGCTTGAGCTGATTTTTCAAGAATAGGAACGATATCCTGAACATTTGAAATTTTCTTATCGTGGATAAGAATAAAAGGATTCTCATATTCAGTAACCATGTCTTCAGAGTTGGTTACGAAGTATGGAGAAAGGTAACCTCTATCGAATTGCATACCCAATACTTCTTCCACGTAAGTGTCCGTACCTTTAGCTTCTTCAACAGTGATCACACCATCTTTTGTTACTCTTTTCATGGCGTCTGCAATCAATGATCCTATTTCGTTATCATTGTTTGCTGAGATTGAACCTACTTGTCTGATTTTTTCGAAGTCGTTGCCGATTACTTCACTTTGCTTCTTCAAATTCTCGACTACTTTATTGACAGCAAAGTCGATACCTCTTTTGAGGTCCATTGGATTTGCTCCTGCAGCGACATATTTCATTCCTGCGGTAACCATTGACTGTGCAAGAACTGTGGCTGTAGTAGTTCCATCACCGGCTGCGTCAGCGGTTTTAGATGCAACTTCTTTCACCATTTGAGCACCCATATTTTCAATCGGATCTTCCAGCTCGACTTCTTTTGCAACAGTTACACCATCTTTAGTAATAGCAGGTGCGCCAAAACTTTTTTGGATAACTACGTTTCTTCCTTTTGGTCCTAAAGTCACTTTTACTGCTTCAGCAAGAGCGTCGATGCCATTCTTTAATTTGGCTCTGGCATCAGAACTAAAACTTATTTCTTTTGACATTTTTATTATCGTTTAAGTCTATTAAAATGTTTTGAAAATTATTAACCGAGGATGACTAGGATATCATCTTCTCTCATAATGAGGTAATCTTTTCCTTCGTAGTTGATTTCCTGACCAGAGTACTTACCGTAGAGAACAGTATCTCCTTTTTTAACAGTCAATTTGTTTCCGTCTTTTCCCGGACCTACAGCCACCACTTTACCTCTTTGTGGCTTTTCTTTCGCTGTGTCTGGGATAATGATTCCGCCGCTGGTTTTTTCATCTGCTTTGCCAGGTTGAACCACGACTCGATCATTGATGGGTTTCATCTTCATATCGTATTGTAATTTTATGATTTAACAAACAATTTATATTCACGTACTATGCTCATCATACAATGTGCCAATTGTAAAATGAATGACATTTTAGCATATGGCATGTCAAAAAGCCAATACAAGCAAGTATGCTCGTTTAATTCCGGTCAAATTGACAAGACAAACTTGTAAAAGAACTAAATAAGTAAGGCCGACTAGCCTTGAGACTGAAGCGTTCCACCACCTGCGTTTGTCACGATAATTGCGGTGATGATGCAAAGCACAAACAAAGCGATTGCAAGTCCCCAGGTCAATTTCTCAATGAAATCTGTTGATCTTGCAGCACCAAACATTTGATTGGCACCTTGCCCACCAAATGTAGAGTCAATTCCTCCACCTTTAGGATTTTGAATCAACACAACTGCCATAAGTAGAAGGCAATTCAAAGCTATCAGAATAGTGAGGCCTGTTACCATTTGCTATATTTTTGCTTTAAGATTTTCAATTTTGGCTGCAAAGAAACCACTTTTTTCTGGATATTTCAAAGATAGTTGCTGGTACATTTCAATGGACTCGCCAATATGGCCCTGTGATGCCAACAGTTCTGCTAAAGGTTCAGAAATGACCCCCGGTTTTGATTTTAAACTATCTGAATGTTTGGATTTCTTTTTCTTCTTTTTCTTTTTCTTCTTTTTGGTCACATCCATTTGCGGGGTAGGGTCATCAATTGAGTTTACCCATTGTGTAAATGGATCCAAATCGGAGAAATTATAATCTTCAGATGTGAAGCTCAACCACCTAAATTCATGTTTGAATTTCTTTTTCTTCTTTTTCTTCTTCTTTTTACCTGCTTTCTTTTCTTTCGCAATAGGCATTTCTTCAACAGTTGATGAAACGTTATCCTCTTCAAAAACCTTAACGACTTCATCAGTAGCTACCTCATCACCAAATTCTGCAGTATCTGAACTTTCATCTGTCTCATATGAACCGTACATTGGATCTACAGCCGAACGCATAACTTCCTTGTCCTTTTGCAATTCCATCTCCTGATCTTGCTGTTCAATCACTTGTTCATGCTGCGCAATCTCTTGTTGTTCTATCTCTTGTTGTGACTCCCCGATCTCTTGCTGTTCTATCTCTTCTTCTGGATCTGAAAGCTCTTGCAGGTGTTTTTCTGTCTCTAGTTGAACCACCTCTTGCTCTTCAATCACTCGATGTTCAACCTCTTGTTGCTGTTCTTCAATGTGTTGCTCTGACCCTGCCATTTCTTGCTCTAGCTCATTTTCTTCAATCTCTTGCTGTCCAGCTTCTTGCTGTTCAACCTCTTCCTCGCCTGACATAGTTCTTTCGAATCTATCAAGAAATCCAACTATGCCGGTTCTTTCAACATGGGGTTCAGTTATTGGAACGTCTTTTTCTTTTTTTATTGTCTCTTCAAACAGGTCGTCATACTTTTCACTTGCTTCCAATGTGGATTCTTCTAATGAAATCTCTTTTGCTACTTCGACAGGTTCTATGATTTCTTCTGTAGCGTCCTTTACATCTTCATTAATATCCAATCTTTCATCAGAAACAACTCTCTGGACAACATTGATTTCTTTTTCGTCATTGGTGCCTTTTACCATACCAGCTAGTCCTGCCGTGACGGCTCCGGCTCCAAGTGCAGCTTCGCCCAGCAATGAATCATCTTTCACGTCCACATTCTCTTCATTTGATTCAATGTCAATTGCTGCTTCTTCAAGTTTCTCTTTGACATCAACTGCTGGAGATATTTCTTCGACTTTTACTTCCTCTTCTTTGAATTTTTCTTCAGCCTCTACTAAGTCATGTTTCTCGGTCTGGATAATCGTTTTTTCGCTTTCTTGTTCTTTGTGGTCTAATTCAACATTTGTGACAACTGAACCCAGTTCAACTTCTTTAATTGCAGTATTATTCACTGCACCTGCCTCTAAGATTCCCGCTAAGACAGGATTTACTTCGATTTTGTTAGATGAGCTTGAGAAGTAATTTTTTGGAAATCTTTCCCTTTGAAGGCGTTTCAGGGTCTTATTGTAGGGATATTTGTGAATTTGCTCCTCCAACCAATCCTTTGTAATCTTAGATTTCAAATCGGGATTGAGAAGAATTTTGCTTAGTGTCAGATTTTCCATCAAGGGCAAATTTAATCAATTTAGTTGATAGGAAGTATGGAATTAGAGATGTCTTCATGCATTGGTAAATCGAGGAATCATAGCAATATTTGGACAGTATCGATGGTAAAATCGAATGGTCCCTCTAGTAAATGCTCCTCTCTATTCGAAATTCGTATCATCTTGGATTTGCTTTGAAGGTCGAAACAATTACCAATCGGAATAGGTATCATTAAAAACCCTTTCCGTGATGTCTTCAAAAATCAATGCGATCAGACCATCTTGAACATCGTATAAATTTTGGGTTGACTCGAAGTCTTCAAATGCAGACCAGCTTTTTTTGAAATTATCTTCTTCGTTTTTTGTGTTTTCATAATCAATGCTAACCGAAATTTCCAGTCTTGTGAAGGCGACTAAGTCTCCTTCTTGAGGAGCCACGGCGTTGACTCTAAACTTTGTTATCACAGGACTGAAAACCACATCTGGATCATTGTCATTGTAGACAAGTCGGGATTGCTGTCTTATCTTTTGACGGAGGGTTTCTTGAAAAACCTGAGCAAGTTCAGGAGGTGCATTTACTTCGCGTACCTCTACCGTTTCAACATAAAAGGTGTCAACATCAGTTGGAATGGTTATTCCTTTGAATGAAAAACAGGCAGTGAAGTAAAGACAAGCAAAAATCAAAAACTTCTTCATTCCTGAATATTGTGTTCTTTGATTTTGCGGTATAAGGTTCTTTCAGAAATGCCTAATTCCTCGGCCGCTTCTTTCCTACGACCTTTGTGTTTTTTGAGTGCTTTTTCTATGAGTTCGATGGTCTTTTCTTCGAGAGAAAGATTCTCTTCTACTTCTTGGATTTGGTTGAATCCGCCATTGGTATAATTGTCAATAATGACAGGAGGATTTTCATGAATCGGAATGGCGTTCATTGGTTGTTCAATGGGACGGTCTGGTGCAAATCTAACGGGCTCCGTATACGTTGCAACCAAAGGCTTTAGTGACTGACTATCTTGGATGTCAAGATTGTTGTCTTTGATTAAATTATAGACCAATCCTTTTAGGTCGTTCAGATCGTTTTTCATCTCGAAAAGAAATTTATAAAGTATTTCTCTTTCTTCAAACGATTGAGAACCGCCGTTGGTATCTTTTATGCTTGGAAGATTTCGTTTAGCAAGCTGTGGAGCTTGTTGAAGGAGATCTTGTATGTCCATGAGTTTTTCTTCAGAGAGAACAGACATTTGTTCCACCAAATTGCGAAGTTCTCTTATGTTTCCAGGCCATCGATAATTTTCAATCAATGCTCTTGCATTTTCGGTCAATCGGACTGGATCGGTACGATACTTGGCTGCAAAATCTGAAGCAAATTTTCTGAAAAGAATGTGTATGTCTTCTCGACGTTCATGCAATGCAGGCACAATGATTGGGACTGTATTTAACCGATAATAGAGGTCTTCTCTGAATTTGCTTTTTTTGATCCGGTCCATGAGATCGACATTGGTGGCAGCAACCACTCTCACATCAGTTCTTTGGACCTTTGATGAACCCACCTTTATGTATTCACCGGATTCGAGTATGCGAAGAAGATAGGCCTGGGTATCCAAAGGCATTTCTCCAATTTCATCAAGAAAAATAGTTCCTCCATTTACGGTTTCAAAATAACCTTTTCTGTCACTTGTGGCTCCTGTGAAAGCACCTTTTTCATGACCAAACAATTCTGAATTAATGGTGCCTTCCGGAATTGCGCCACAATTGATGGCGATCATTTGTTCGTGCTTTCTTTTACTTAACTCATGAATTATTTTACTAATCGCTTCTTTTCCTACACCACTTTCACCACGGATGAGAACAGTTAGTTCAGTTGCGGCAACACGAATGGCCGTGTCAATCGCCCGATCTAAAAGGGGAGAACCACCTACTATTCCAAATCGCCTTTTTACTGATTGGATATCCATGTTTGTTTTTTAAGAACTGATACTTCCGAACAAAGTGGCGGAATTCGCCTTCTCAATAATAACGTCTATATAATCTCCAGGTTTCAAGCTTTCCAGTTTGTCGAAGATGACCACCTTGTTCTGACTCGTTCTTCCTTTAAATTGTTGGTCTGATTTTTTTGAATTTCCTTCGATAAGAACCTTGTATTTCTTACCAATATCATCTTGATTTGATTTCAGGGCAATCTCGTTTTGGAGGTGAACGATTTCGCTCAATCTTCTTTTCTTAACTTTTAAAGGAATGTCATCTTCATACTTTCTGTGGGCCAAAGTTCCTGGCCTTTCAGAATAGTAAAACATGTACGACATTGTATATTTTGCATATTCTATCAATGCCAATGTATCTTGATGTTCTTCTTCGGTTTCACTACAAAAACCAGCAATAAAATCTGAGCTGATGGCACAATCTGGTATGACTTCGTAGATTCTGTTTACTTTATTCTTGTACCATGGCAAATCATATGTACGATTCATGAGGTTCAGAACCCTGCTATTTCCAGATTGAGCCGGGAGGTGAATATAGTTACAGATGTTTTCATAATCTCTGATCGCATACATCACATCGTCAGTAATATCTTTCGGATGTGAAGTGCTGAATCGAACTCTCAAATCAGGATGAACTTCAGCGACCATTTTGAGTAGACTTGCGAAGCTTACGTTTTCATTCGTTTCAGGATTTTCCCATTTGTAGGAATCTACGTTTTGTCCTAGTAAAGTTACTTCACGATATCCTTTATCATAAAGATCCTGGGCCTCAGAAATAATGGTGTATGCGTTTCGACTTCTTTCTCTCCCTCTGGTAAATGGGACCACGCAAAATGAACACATGTTATCACATCCTCGCATTATCGAAATGAAGGCTGTAACACCGTTTGCATCAAGCCGCACAGGAGAAATATCAGCATATGTTTCTTCACGTGATAATAAAACATTGATGGCTCGATTTCCTTCAGATGCACTGGCAATTAAATTGGGAAGATCTCTATAGGCATCCGGTCCAACGACTATGTCAACGAGTTTTTCTTCTTCAAGTAATTTGCTTTTAAGTCTTTCGGCCATGCACCCAAGTACTCCGACCAAGGCACCCTTTTTTTGTTTCTTTATTTTATTGAAAATAGTAAGACGTTGACGAACGGTTTGTTCAGCCTTTTCTCTGATAGAGCATGTATTGACTAGAATGAGGTCGGCCTCACTCATTTCCTTTGTTGGACCATATCCCTCTTTTGATAAAATGGAAGCTACGATCTCAGAATCACTGAAGTTCATGGCGCAGCCATAGCTTTCAATGTAAAAATGCTTGCTGTAAGATTCTCCTCCATGTTGCATCACTTCACCTTGGCGATCGTGCAGAATGGTCTTATCTTCTTGTTCTAATGTGGGATTTTGGTCGTACATCTTTTATTTCAACTTCAATACTGAATTCAAATAGAGTGTAAAAATAAGCAAAATTGACCTAGTATGACAATCTGTCAGGAGAATTCAGTTTCTTGATTATGGGATTTCACCATAATAAGGAATAAAAGGACATGAGAGTAAGGCCACTAATTGATCACTGACTCTCTGATTGCGGAAGAAAACTCAAAAGTTTATACCTTTTTGATAACGATTGCTGATGCACCTCCACCACCGTTACAGAGCGTTGCACAACCTATGTCTCCACCTTTTGTTTTCAATGCATGGTTGAGTGTTGTTACAATTCTTGCGCCTGAAGCACCGAGTGGGTGACCCAATGAAACAGCACCCCCGTTGACATTGATCTTATCATCAGAAATGCCTAGCTCTTTTGCGAATGCCAAGGTTACTACTGAGAAAGCTTCGTTGACTTCGTATAGATCAATATCCGATTTCGCTAATCCTGCTCTTTCCAAGGCCAATGGGGCTGCTTTGGTTGGAGCTGTGGTAAACCACTGCGGCTCATGTGCAGCATCTGCAAAAGATAGTATTTCAGCAATCGGAGTTAAACCAAATGATTCAACTGCTTTTTCACTGGCAAGGATCAAAGCAGAAGCTCCGTCATTGATGGTTGATGCATTGGCTGCGGTGACCGTTCCTTCCTTTGAGAAGGCTGGCCTTAGGTTTGGAATTTTCTCAAACTTCACATTTCTGAATTCTTCGTCTTCATTCATAATGATAGGATCACCTTTTCTCTGTGGGATACTGATTGGAATGATTTCTTCCTTAAAGTTTCCGGCTTCCGTGGCTGCCTCTGCTCGTTTATATGATTGAATGGCGAATGCGTCTTGTTCTTCTCTTGAAATACTGTACTTATCCGCTGTAGCATCAGCGAATACACCCATAGCGTTTTTCTCATATACATCTTCAAGTCCGTCTCTGATCAATCCATCGATCATTTGGGTATGACCGTATTTATTTCCCCATCTTGCTTTTGGTACATAGAAAGGTATGTTGGTCATACTTTCCATTCCACCTGCAACTATAATATCGGCTTGGCCCAACATGATTGATTGAGCGCCAAACATGATGGTTTTCATTCCTGATGAGCATACTTTGTTTACAGTGGTGCATGGTACCGTGTTAGGAATTCCGGCGCCAAGTGCGGCTTGTCTCGCAGGAGCTTGGCCGAGGTTTGCTTGGACAACATTTCCCATCAATACCTCATTGATTTGTTCAGGTTTTACTCCTGCTTTTTGCATTGCTCCTTGGATGGCTGCTGTCCCTAGTTGCACCGCAGAAAAACCGGCTAATTTTCCTCCCCAACTACCAATTGGAGTTCTTACAGCTGATACGATATATACTTTTTTCAAGATTTTAATTTTTAAGTTATGGAAGTAAAGGTAAGGCTTTTTGTAAAAGCATTGGATATATAAAGCAGTTGATAAAAGAGTATCCAAAACAATTGTTCGCACCATTGAATAAAACTGGTTGCTCCATTTTCAACAATTCCCTTCATTCTTATCATTTATAAACCATCATGAAAGAATTGTCCCATGAAAGCATTCTCATTAATTCCACTCCCGTCTCGATGGAAAATGATTAATTTTGCGTGCAATGGTTAAAATCGCAGATATCGAATTGGGTGAATTCCCACTTTTGCTTGCACCTATGGAGGATGTGAGTGATCCACCATTTAGAGCTTTGTGCA
>JAHDDD010000091.1:8640-12533 GCA_020629535.1 Saprospiraceae bacterium | reverse complement strand
CCCGCCGCGGGGAGCGACGGACTACATCAAAACAAAACGAAAAACCAACTTTTATATTAAAACCTTATAACAAGCAATTTTGTTACAGACTTTTTCTCAATTTAACAGGTAATGTCTTCTTCTTACCATCCCTCAAAACCACCAAGGTTATCGTGTCTCCTACTTTAGAAAACTTCATGGCTGACTTCACATCTTCTATATCAATCACATCTTTACCATCGACTTCCACTATGACATCCCCAGGTAAAACGCCAGAAAACTGCGCTCCGCTGCCATCCTCTACATCTACAACATAAAAACCTTTGGTCGTGTTCAAATTTTCTTGCTTTGCCAATTCCTCATCCATATCATAACCTCTGATTCCTAGGTTGGCCCTGTCAATATTTCCATTGACTTTAATATCCTCGACGATCTTTACTACAAGATCTACTGGAATAGCAAAAGAATATCCGGCATAAACACCCGTGGGCGTCGCAATAGCTGTATTGATGCCAATCAATTCTCCTTTTGTATTCACAAGCGCTCCTCCACTGTTACCTGGATTGACTGCTGCATCCGTTTGAATGAACTCTTCGATCGTCTTTTGTCCTTCAATCAAATCCAAATCTCTACCCTTTGCACTTACGATGCCTGCTGTCACGGTTGAGTTCAGGTTGAAAGGATTTCCTACCGCAAGTACCCACTCTCCTATTTTCACATCCTGTGAATTTCCAATCGGCATCGGAGGAAGGTTCTCTCCTTCTATCTTCAATAACGCCAAATCGCTGCTTGGGTCAGTACCAACTTTTACAGCTTTGTATTCTTTGCCATTGGTCAAGGTCACCTTGATGTCATCAGCAAAGCCAACAACATGGTTGTTTGTAACGATATATCCATCCCTTGAATATATCACTCCAGAACCTGTACCTTTTTTTGGTCCGTAGAAATTTCCACCAAAGAAATCATTTAGATCAAAGTCAAAAATACTTCCTGGCGATCTTCTTCTTTCACTGTATCTCTGGTTTGCCAAATGTTCACTCTCCTCTGCTTCAATGTGCACTACACTCGGTGTCGCTATTTGTGAAGCAGATACAAAATCAACTGGCATTGCTGTTCCATTTGTGAAAACTGCCTGAGGACTTTGATTTACTTCTTGTGTTATATTGTTGTTTGTCAAAGTACTTTTGAATGCTCCGAAAACGACGAGGCCTCCGACCATTCCCGCTAATATCAATGAAAAAAGTTGCTTCATGTGTTTCTGTGATTTGTGCATTTAAAACGCAATGAAAATCAAGTAGTTATCAACTGTTTTTCCTTTAACAATAAATTAACTAGTAATTATTTTTTATCGTCATTTACATCGTCTATGGCTTTGTTCAGATCGTCGGTTGCCTTCTTCAATTCATCGACTGATGACTTCTTTTTAGATGCTTTCTTTTCTGCTTTTGGCCGTTCCTTACTTTCTGTCTTTTTATCAGAAAATGTGAATCCTTTGCTGTCAGTGCCCACATAAATTGTATCTCCGGGTCCATAATTTCCGCCAAGTACTTCACGTGAAATATCATTGACAAGCTCATTCTGGATAACTCTCTTCAATGGTCTGGCTCCAAACTGCGGCTCATATCCAAGATCTGCAAGCAAATCCATGGCAGATTCAGAAAGCTCTAACTCTATTTCCTGCTTTGCAAGATTTTTAGTGAGACCCTTTAGCAGTAAGCTTCCGATTTTCTTTATTTCTGCTTTGGTCAATGGTAAGAACATAATCTTATCATCTATCCTGTTAAGAAATTCTGGTCTAAGACTTTCCTTCAAAAGATCGAAAACTTCAAGTTTTGTGGTCTCAATAATATCCGCCCTGTGTTTTTCTCCAACTGCATCAAGATCTTCAAAGTTTTCCAAAATGGTTTCAGCTCCCATATTGGATGTCATGATGATGATGGTGTTCTTGAAATTGGCAACACGGCCTTTGTTGTCTGTCAATCTTCCATCATCTAAAACCTGAAGTAGAATATTAAAGGTATCTGGATGTGCCTTTTCAATTTCATCCAATAATATGATAGAATAGGGTCTTCGTCTTACAGCCTCTGTCAATTGACCTCCTTCATCATAACCTACATAGCCTGGAGGCGCTCCTACCAACCTACTTACAGAATGCTTTTCTTGATATTCACTCATATCAATTCTGGTGATTGCCTTTCGGTCATCAAACAAAACCTCTGCTAGAATTTTTGCTAGCTCTGTTTTACCAACACCAGTGGGCCCAAGAAAAATAAATGAACCGATTGGTTTATTCGGGTCACCTAGACCTGCTCTGTTTCTTCTTATTGCATTAGATACTGCGACAACTGCTTCGTGTTGACCGATAAGACCTTTGCCTATCTCATCTTCAAGATGGAGCAACCTGTCTTTTTCACTCTTCATCATTTTGGTGACTGGAATTCCCGTCCATCTTGCTACCACGCCTGCTATATCATCACGTGTCACCTCTTCATTTGTGAACCTACTTTCATCAGGAAGTTGATCGAGTTTTTTCTCTGCTTCTGCCAATTCTTCTTCCTTCTTTTTTAAATCGCCATATCTGATTTTAGCAACCAATTCAAAATCACTTTCTCTTTCGGCGACTTCAGCCTGATGTTGAAGGTCTTCAATTTCTTTCTTGATGCTTTGCATGTGATCCACCACTTCTTTTTCTCCTTTCCATGCTGCAGTAATTGAATCAAGTTTTTCTTTTGCATTGGCAATCTGCTCACTGATGGCTTTCAATTTTTTCTCGTCGTTTTCTCTTTTGATCGCTTCTCGCTCAATTTCCAGTTGCCTTACCTTACGGTCAATTTCATCGACCTCTTCTGGTACAGAATCGAGTTCCAATCTCAATTTTGCTGCTGCCTCATCGATCAAGTCAATGGCTTTGTCAGGCAAACTTCGATCACTAATATATCTATGCGAAAGTTCAGCAGCCGCCACCAATGCTTCATCGAGAATATCAATCTTATGATAGACTTCATATTTATCTTGAATCCCTCGAAGTATAGATACCGTATCTGCTACACTCGGCTCATCGATGTAAACTGTTTGAAATCTTCTAACCAATGCCTTGTCTGCTTCAAAATACTTTTGGTACTCGTCCAAAGTGGTGGCACCAATGGTTCTGATTTCTCCTCTTGCCAAGGCCGGTTTTAAAATGTTGGCCGCATCCATCGCACCGTTACCTCCACCTGCTCCAATCAATGTGTGTATCTCATCAATAAACAAAATCACTTCCCCATTGGAAGAATTGACCTCTTTTATAACAGCTTTTAGTCTTTCTTCAAATTCACCTTTGTATTTTGCTCCTGCTATCAATGCTGCCATATCAAGAACATAGAGTTGCTTTGTCTGCAGATTTTCAGGTACATCATGTTTAACAATCCTCCATGCAATTCCTTCAACAATGGCAGTTTTACCAACACCCGCTTCACCGATTAATATTGGATTGTTCTTTTTTCTCCTTGAAAGAATATGAAGTATACGTCTTATCTCTTCATCTCGTCCAATGATTGGATCTAACTCACCATTTTCAGCTCGCTCATTGAGATTTATTGCAAATTTCTTGAGAGCATTGTATTGATTATCTGCATGCTGATCGCTTACGGTTCTGCCTTTTCTAAGTTCAACAATAGCAGAAAGGATTCCATCCTTTGTTGCTCCAAGATCTTTGAGAATCCTCGCAGTGTTGTCTTTACCTTCTAAAATTCCAAGAATGATCAATTCAATAGAAATGTATTCATCCTTAAACTCCTTGAGCATTTTTTTAGCCTTGGCCAATGACTGGTTTGCGGCGTTGGTCAGATACTGTTTTCCATCACTTTTGACTTTCGGAGTCTTGTCAATTTCTGCTTCCAGTCTTTTGATCAAATTTGGAATAGGAATCCCCA
>JAHDDD010000091.1:0-8540 GCA_020629535.1 Saprospiraceae bacterium | reverse complement strand
GTCTTGTCAATTTCTGCTTCCAGTCTTTTGATCAAATTTGGAATAGGAATCCCCACTTTTTCAAATAAAAAAGTTGAAAGCTTATCATCAATTTCTATCACTCCTCTAAGCAAGTGCGCTGTATCCACTTGTTGCTGATCCCTTCCTCCGGCAATTTGTTGTGCCTTCAGAATTGCCTCTTGTGATTTTATAGTAAAATTATCGTACGTCATCTTTCATTTATTTAATACCAAAATACATTCAAATTTGAATCCATTATAAAAAATAAGACATGTAGTCAGAGTTTGGAGAAATTCATTGACACAATGTCAGATTATGCTTTTGATGAAAGCAGTTCGTTCCATAATTGGCGATTTGTTCTAAACAACCAATAAACAAATAGTGCCAATAATAAAATCCTGATGATGGTATAAATAGCAAATCCTAAATCCAGTTTTGTTAAAAAATAATGGCCCATCAGGAAAAAGATCAAAACCGTTAATAAAGTAAAAAGGTGCTTGAGATCGTAAGCAATCGGATAATGCTTCTTACCAAAATAGTATGCCAACAAAACCATCGTTGCATAACATAGAAGAGAAGCTATAGCTGAAGCAATAAAACCTATCTCTGGAAGCAAGATGATGCTTACTGTAAGAGTCACCACCACACCTACCAATGAAATGTAGCTTCCAAAAATTGTTTTATCAGAAAGTTTGTACCAAATGGACACATTGTAATAAATGCCCAACATCAAAAAAGCAAATAGCAATAGTGGTATCACAAATACACCATCTCTGTAATTCGGTCCAAGAATCAACTGGAATACATCTAAAAAGTAAATCAAAATGATGATAGCAATGGATGCTGCAACACTATACATTTTTAAAACTTTCGCATAAATCGTTTTATCATTTTCTCTGGCAGCATTTTTAAAGAAAAAGGGTTCGGCTGCATAGTTAAAAGCTGTATTAAACATTACCAATAGGCTGGCTAGTCCAATGGCTGCTCTATAAATTCCAGCCTGACGAATGTTCTCCGTATTATCATCTGGTAGAAAATATTGTTGTAATTGAACTGAGAAATATTGATTGATACTATTAGCCACACCTACTATGATTAACGGTGAAGCGTATATGACCATCTTTTTCCACAATTTTAAATCAACCTGAAACTGAAATCTGCCCGTTGTTAAAACGAGAAAAGTAAACAATATGATGCTGGCAATAATATTGGCAATAAAAACGAAATCAACTTCCAAATTTAATGCTGGAAATATTGGTTTCAACCAGCCAGAAAATCCATGTTCTGAGTGATAGAACTCAAGAAAGTAAAGTATCAAAACAGCTGATACTAAGATATTTCCTATCTTAAATAAAGAAAAAATCAAAGCCTTGTTCTGCAATCTCAATTTTGCAAAAGGCAACAACGCTAATACATCAAAACCGAGTATGATCGCAAACCATCTAAAGTAATGCGGGTACTCTCCCAATCGGACAGCTGAACTAATCTGTTGGCTAAAAAGAATAACGATAGTAACCAATATGATAGTCGTGAGGACCAATGGAAGAAATGCGGTATTGTAAGCCTTTTGTAAAGAACCTTTTGCACTTCCAAATCTGAAAAAAGCGGTGTCCATTCGGTAGGACATTATTACTATGAAAAGGGTGGCAAAGGAATACATAAGACCATACAACCCAAACTCCGTTTCATCTTTTAATCGATGGGTGAGATATCCCGTCAACACGAAGAAGTAAAAAATCCTCGGAAGGATTTTACCAAGACCGTAAATTATTGTCTGCCCGGCAAATTGCCTGAGTAAGGACATATTATTGCAATTAGTAATGTAAAAGTATGATTTCTACCATTCTAATTGTAACTAGATAGTACAGGCAGGTATGGAATTTGCATGTTACAGCTGAATAAATGCGTTCCAAATGATAAACGTTGAATTATTGGCTAATATTTGCAGAGCTCCGGGTGCTCCTGGATTCGAACAACCCATCAGAGAATTGGTGATGCAAGAATTAGAAGGCCTCGTCGATGAAATCAGAACCGACGCCATGGGCAATGTTATCGCTATACGACACGGAAGTGAAGATAAACGTGTGATGATTGCAGCCCACATTGATGAAATTAGTTTTATCGTTACACATATCGATGATGATGGTTTCATCAAGTTCCACACCTTGGGAGGATTTGATCCTAAAACTCTTACCGCTCAACGTGTAATTATTCATGGCAAGAAAGATGTGATAGGTGTGATGGGGACCAAACCCATTCATGTGATGAGTCCGGAAGAAAGATCAAAGGTGGTTAAGTCAAATGAGTATTTTATCGATACTGGTCTTTCCGCAAAAGAAGTAAGAAAATTCATTGAAATCGGAGATCCAATCACTCGAGAGAGAGAATTGATTGAGATGGGTAATTGTGTCAATGCGAAATCGCTAGACAACAGGGTTTGTGTTTTTCTACTTATCGAAACATTAAGAGCATTGAAGAGAAGGAAGCTTCCATATGATGTATATGCAACTTTTACTGTGCAAGAAGAGATTGGTCTCCGTGGAGCCACTGCTGCTGCATCGGGAATCAATCCTCATTTCGCCATCAATCTGGATGTAACCATGGCCTATGATTTGCCCGGTGCTGCTCCACATGAAAAAGTAACTTCATTAGGAAAAGGTACAGCCATCAAAGTACTTGACGGTATGACTGTATGTGATTATAGAATGGTCAAATTCATGAGAGAGGTTGCAAAGAACAAAAAGATAGATTATCAAATTGAGTTATTGCCGGCAGGTGGTACTGATACCGCAGGTATGCAAAGACATGCCAATGGTGGCTCTATTGCTGGTGGGATATCCGTGCCTTTACGATATCTGCATCAGGTAATCGAAATGGCACATAAAAAAGATGTAAAAGATTCAATTGACTTGCTTAAAAATTGCCTGTTGGAAATAGGCAAATATGATTGGAGCTTTAAGTAGCTTCTCCCCAAACCAAATAAAAAGCCCTTCCAAAATTGGAAGGGTTTTTTATTTGTGTCTATTTGTCTTCGACTTTTTCCATGGGCTTTATTTCTGGCCAACCCATTTCCTGATTGTAGCTGGGCACGAAATCTTTAAGTCCATTTGCATCAAATCTGTCTAATGATACAAAGGTCCAACTTGATCCCTCGTTTATGGAAGATGCGAGCAGAGGTACTTCAGCCATGTAGTCATTTCCCTCAATCTCAACAATCAGTTTTTGTGTGATGAAACACAAGGTTTCTTCTCCAGACTGATGAAATTTTCCAGGATCACCAACTTCACCACTTTTATACTTAAATCCAAGACTTTCTAATGCTTCTCTGTCTGCAGCAAGATCCTTTTTGACCCAGTCAATGCCTCCACCTAAACTTACGACATTGGGGTGAGTCATTTCTGCCATAGATTGGTAGTCCTTATCAAGGTAGGCATTGAGAAATTTTTCTGTCTTTTGAATCAACAAGTTTGTATCGATTTGCGAAAATCCAAGCTGGCTGATAAACAAGACGACAAGAGTAATTATGTGTTTCATTGTTATGTGTTTCCGATTGCAAAAGTAAGTAACTGACCTAGGGAGCCGCAAGTGATTTAGAAAAGTTTAACACTACTTCCAAATATCGATTTCCTGCAATTCAATTTGCTTACCGTAAAATATTTTTACTGTTTCTAAAAATGACTCTGTAAAGTCAGAAACATAGAATTGATCTTCTTGATTTTTTACTTCGTTATTCAATAATTGATTCGATTCAAGATAAACTTTCAATTGATTAGCAACTGCCAGATTTGGGTCCAGAATTTTTACCTGCCCATTGAAGTAATCATGTATCTCTTGCTTAATCAATGGGTAATGTGTACACGCCAACAACAAAGCATCCAGATTTTCAAATCTATGCTGATTCAGATAATTGTCAAGAATCGCATGACTTATGTTATTGTTATAAAACCCTTCTTCAATCATATGGACCAACAATGGAGTCGCCAATTGCACCACATTGATACTCGGATCTAAGGCGTTTATTTTTTTCGAATATGCATTTGATCTGATGGTTGCTTTGGTTGCGATCACACCCACCTTGTTGTATTTTTTTCCTACAGCTTCCTGCACAAGTGGATCTACAACATTAAAAAAACGAATATCATCTGGATAGAAATCTTTGATCGTATCGAAAGCTGTCGAAGAAGCAGAATTGCATGCTACAACGACTGTCTTACAATTCTTATCCAATAAAAATTTAGTAATCCTTATTGAGAAGTAACGTAAGGCATCTGCGCTTTTGTCACCGTATGGCAGATGCGCTGAATCACCAAAGTAGATGATTCTTTCATTGGGCAATAAAGATTTAATGGCATTGGCAACAGTCAAGCCGCCAATGCCACTATCAAATATGCCTATAGGCTGACCTGAACGGTCCAAATTTTTACAATCCTAGTTTAGCTTTCACAAGATCACTAACATCTGTGGAGCTATCAGCATACAGCACGAAGCCCATACCACTATCAAAGATGTACGTGAATCCATTTTCAGCGGCAACATCATCGATCGCCGACTGGATTTTCTCTCTGATAGGTGACAAAAGAGACTCGCTTTTCTCAAGAATCTTTTGTTGACTACTTTGTTCGTACTCCATCAATTTCTGTTCCTCTTGTTTAAGAGTTGCAGCTTCTGTTTCCAATTGCTTAGGTGAGATTTCTCCCTGTGCTTGCTTTTTCTCCAAGTCTTGATACTTGGTTTGAAGTTTTGCCAGCATATCCTGAGCTTGCTTGGCTAGCTGCTGTCTGTAAATTTCAAGATTTGAATTTGCTTCCTGAACTTCTGGAATATTCTGAATTAATTCCTGTGAATTTAGGTATCCAAATTTCTGAGCACTAAGGCTGGTAGAAATTAGAATGAAGCAAAACAATGAAACTATCTGAACTAAATTTCTCATCTTTTTTTGTTTGAAACCTAATATATATTTATCTACTAATTTTCTCTATGCGTTGCTGAATTTGCTGTTGGAGAGTCTTGTATTTTTCCTCTGCCATCTGCTTTGACTTTTCTGTAAAAACAGCAAGATCTCTTAATTCTCTTTTTAATTCCTCTTGTCTGACATCCCAATCTTTTTTAGATATAATGTCTTTTTTGTACTCGAGGTAACCTTCCACAAATTGGTAGGCAAGTTCTGAACTTTTCTCTTCGTAAATCTCATCGCACTTTTGCAATATTTTATCTAAAGAAGAATCTTGTGATTGCATTGCGCTTGATATAAATATCAAGCTCATTATCAACAAAATTTGATAAAAGAACTTAGGCATCATTAGTTTACTCCTAGTCTCCTTTTCAATTCTTCTGTCTTATCATAGTCTGCGCTGGTGAATAATATTCCAGCACTTGCACTCTTGTCAAAGATCAAATCAAAACCTTTTTCCGCGGCAAAATCTTCGATAGCAGAGAAGACCAAATCTTGGATTGGACTTACCAATTCTTGTCTCTTTCGGAATAAATCACCTTCAGGACCAAATCGTCTTTTCTGTAATTCTCTAACCTGCTTTTCTTTTTCAACGATCTCATTTTCTTTTTCGACCCTTGCCTCATCTGATAAAAGGACTTGTTCTGCCTGATACTTATTGTACATGCTCTTGATATTATCGTACTCCTGGGCAATCTCTTGTTGCCATTCAGCTGCGACTTTATCAATCTCTTTTTGAGCATTGTCATAATCAGCCATACTTTCAAGAATAGCTGTTACATCAACAATTGCTACTCTTTGGGCCATTGTTAATGGAATGGTTGCAAAAACCATAAGAACCAATGTGATAATCTTTTTCATAATTCTGAATTTAATCGTGAACAATAACAAGCAGATTGTCTCAAAAGGCTGTCAAAAATACAGCTTTTATACGTAAGACTTTTTATTCAACGTAAAAGTTCCAAATGGTATTTATTGGATATCGTAAAGAATATCTATAAACAATTGTAATACAATAATTTAGCTCAAAAATCAATGCATTTTAACTACTTTCATTTAACGTTGCTTTAACCACAGGGTTAATGGAATTAACTCTTAATCAATGCATTTTCTAAAATCCTACTTTGGCTGAATCACCCATTGAAAAGAAGCTCGGTCTGAAAACTAATTTGAAAATTCACTTGATAAATGAACCAGAATATCTCTTTGATTTGTTTACCAATGCCCCTGAAATGATATTAAAGAATAGAGGGCCGTTTGATTTTGATCATTGTTTTTTTGTGATCGCCAAAAAGACATGATGATACTCATAATGAAAAATAAAAAGAGGAATTGCTCAAAACGGATGTATTTGGGTGAGATGCAAAAAACAAAGCATCCAAGGTATCAACTGATATTAAAGAAGATACAATCAGACAATTTGCTATAGATATCATTTGGCGGTTGTCAAGGTTTGTTCAATTGGTCTTCAGTTAAATGGTAATACCGGAAAAACTTAGAAAGGCTTAAGCTCATTATATACGTAATTGAAATGAAATATAATCCTTACTTTTGATATGTTTTCTTTAAAACTTAAATAGAACCGAACATGGCAAACGAAGATAAATTAAAATCACTCAAGCTCGCCGTAGACAAACTTGAGAAAACCTACGGAAAAGGTACAGTGATGAAACTGGGCGATAAGCAAGTTGTCGCTGTTGATGCTATCCCAACTGGATCACTCGGATTAGATGTCGCATTGGGCATTGGTGGATTTCCAAGAGGTAGAGTTATCGAAATTTACGGTCCTGAATCTTCAGGAAAAACAACATTGGCTATCCATGCCATTGCAGAATCTCAAAAGAGTGGTGGTATCGCTGCTTTCATTGATGCAGAACATGCATTTGATAAAACCTATGCAGAAGCGTTGGGTGTCGATACTGAAAACTTATTGATCTCTCAACCAGACAATGGAGAACAAGCTCTGGAGATCACAGAACATCTCATTCGATCAGGAGCCATTGACATTATCGTGATAGATTCTGTTGCTGCCCTTGTGCCAAGAAGCGAGATAGAAGGTGAGATGGGAGATTCAAAAATGGGTCTTCAGGCAAGATTGATGTCGCAGGCATTGAGAAAACTGACCGGAACCATTGGTCGAACAGGTTGTACTTGTATTTTCATCAATCAATTGAGAGAAAAAATCGGTGTGATGTTCGGTAATCCGGAAACAACAACCGGTGGAAACGCTTTGAAGTTTTACGCATCAGTAAGATTGGACATCAGAAGAAAGAGTGGAGGAATTAAAGACAAAGAAGGAAATGTCATTGGTAACCATGTTAAGGTGAAAGTAGTCAAAAATAAATTGGCTCCTCCATTCAGAATCGCTGAATTTGATATCATGTATGGAGAAGGTATTTCCAAATCAGGAGAAATCGTTGATATTGGTTCTGACATGGACGTGATAGAAAAAAGCGGTTCTTGGTATAGCTATGGTGGGACAAAAATTGCTCAAGGACGAGAATCAGCAAAACAATTTTTGCTGGATAATCCTGAAGTGGCAGAAGAAATAGAAATGAAGATCAAAGCAAAATTAATGCCTTCAAGAATTACCGGTGAGCAGGAAGTAACAGCTTCAGAAGAAGTGATGGAAGTCGAAGATTAATATCTCACACATATCAAATAAAAAAAAGCTTCATCGAAACCGATGAAGCTTTTTCTTTTTCTATAAATCAATAGCTTAACTTCTAATAAAACTTCCAGACCATTCTTCAGATCCATTGCTTATTCTGTAAAAATATAATCCAGCATCAAGGAAAGCAGGATCTAAATCAAAAGTCAATGATGATCCTGTTGCACGTTTGTTGGTATTAAATACTTGCTTACCGGAGGTGCTGATGATCTGAAGTGAAAAGTTTCCACTCAATTCTCCTTTCAATACAATTCTACCTTCAAGATCAATTGGATTTGGAACAACATTAATGCTTACTTGATTCTGCACAAGCTCTTCATTAGATGTGCTTAGACCTTCTACTTCCAAAGTAGAATTAGCAATGATCACCTGTAGAGTTTGATCATCCAGATATGTCGTTAGATCACCTTTCATGATTCCAGTAATATTATAAGACATAGTTTGTGCCTCATCCATAAAAACAGTTACAGGCTCCATGATCGGAAGATCGAAGGGATAATCTGCAATGGCTCCTTCAAGAACAAACCAATATGGTGACTCACAAGGCAAAGTATAAGACTGCCCTGTTAGATATTTTATGATCGCAATCAAATCATTGAAATCAACACGGTGATTATCATCAACATCTGCGGCAAGCCATAAATGAGGATCTTCAAATGCAAATTCATTTTGAATAAATGCATGCAAGACCTTTGCATCATCCAAAGTAATCTTGGACATATCGCAAGATTCTTTCTCTGGCATCAGATAAAGCATACGACCAACCGGTACATCTACTTGCTGATAGAAGCCTTCTGCATTGGTTGTAACCATAGATTCGTCAATATTGACAATGGTGTCGTATGCATAATGGTAAATGGTATCCATCTGAAATGCATAAACTACATTTCCACTAGGAGAAACAAAACTATCTACAAC